>NZ_JBRAJI010000002.1:0-103525 GCF_052744395.1 Desulfurispora sp.
GGCGCCGGAATGGGCAGCGGTGGATGAACTGATTCGCCGCCTGCCCCCGCAGGAGACAGAAGACCTGGCCGGCTGGCTGGGGCGCCTGCGCCGGGAAGCCGGGCTGCCGGAAAAGGAGCAGGACGAGCCGGTAGAAAAAGGTGCCGCTGCCGTGCAGGCCGGTCTGCTGCAGACCGCAGCGGAACGCTACTGGTGGCAGAACCGGACTGAGCGCCGCGAGGAGATCCGGCAGCGCTATCGCCTGGCCGGGGTGAGCTTTGACCGCCTGGACCGGGAACAGTTTGCCGCCATGCAGAAGCTGGTAATCAAGCTGGGCCGGCGGCTGGCGCACCGTCCGGGGTACCGCTACCGCCCGGCATCCCGCGGCCGGGTGGACCTGCGCCGCAGCGTGGCGGCGGCCGCCCGCCGGGGTGGTGTTCCGCTGCGCCTGTATTGCCGGCGGCGGGTGCCGGCCAGGCCGGAACTGGTCGTACTGTGCGATGTGTCCGGTTCGGTAGCCCCTTTCAGCGCCTTCATGCTGCTGCTGATTTATGCCATGCAGCATGGCTTTGCCAGTGTGCGCACCTTTGCCTTTGTGGAAGAAGTGAGCGAAATCACCCCCCTGCTGCGCCGGGCCAGACCGGAAAGCGTGCTCAGCGACATTTACCGCCAGACCGCGGTCTGGCAGAGCGGCTTTTCCGACTACGGGCGGGTGTGGCAGCAGTTTGCCGGGCAGCTGGCCGGCTTTCTCCACCCCGGGCATATCCTGCTGGTGCTGGGCGATGCGCGCAACAATTACCGCCCCTCCGGTGTGGAGTATCTGGCCGACCTGGCCCGGCGGGTGAAAAGGGTTTACTGGCTCAATCCCCTGCCGGCAGAGCGCTGGCAGGACGAGGACTGTATCATGCCGCTATATGCCGCCCATTGTGCGCAGGTGTTTGAGTGTCGCAATCTGGCCCAGCTCTCCCGGGTAGCGGCAGAAATTTTTTAAGAAATAGTGCTTGACAGTGATTCCTGGTTTATGATAACATAACTCTTGCACTGAGGAATGCGGCAGTGGCGGAATTGGCAGACGCGTAAGATTCAGGTTCTTATGGGCAGTACGCCCGTGGGGGTTCAAGTCCCTTCTGCCGCACCAGGCAGGATGCAGGTATGCCAGGCATACCTGCATTTTTGTTGTGCTGCGGGTTTTTGAACAATCATCAGCCACAGCCAAAAAAACAGCCAGCCCTGTGGAGTGGCTGGCGTTACCGGTTCAGGCGGCGTTGATGTCTTCCATATAGTAAAGCACATAGGCGCGTTCAGGATCCTGGCGGATGATTTCCATTACCTGGGGTCCCACAGAGATTTCTCCTACAAAATTAAAGCTGGCGTTAAGATCAAAATCCTCCACTTCCAGGACTTTAAAACACTCCAGTGTGGGATGGGGATCTCGGGTAGGTGATTGTAGTTTACGGTATTGGGCCCGGGCTTGTTCCGCCGAGTCTGCAAAAATGATGCGGGTGTTTGTGGGATGACGCATGGTTTAGCCTCCTGTCATTGGGGATACATTGTTGGTGTCGGATGATTATATTTTACTAAATATAAATATAGAAAACAACTATAGCAGAATTATCATAATTGTTTTATACTGGCAGACAGGAAGGAACAGGGTCGGGAAAGAATATTTTTAGTTATGCGGGTAAAGGGAGAGACGATCTTGTGCCATGGATAAAACCTGCCAGCCCACCGGTGAAATGGGCCGGCGGCAAAAGACAGCTGATTCCCCGGATGCGGCACTTTTTCCCCCGCGAGTGTCAATATAACCTGTACATTGAGCCGTTTGTGGGCGGTGGCGCGGTATTTTTTCACTTGCGTCCCGCCCGGGCCGTGCTGATTGACAGCAATGCCGAACTGATCAACTTTTACCGGGTGGTGCGGGATGAGCTGCCCGCCCTGCTGGCTGATTTTACCAGGCACCGGTTTACCAAAGAATATTACTATCAGATCAGGGATTTGCCGGTGGAAGAGATGAGTGCGGTGGAAAGGGCGTCGCGCTTTTTATACCTGAACAAGACCGCTTACAACGGTCTGTGGCGGGTCAACCGGCAGGGCAAATTCAACGTGCCCTACGGCCGCAACAGCCCTTACCGGCCCCAACCGGCATTTTTTGAGACAGTGCGGGGCGTGCTGCAGAAAGCCGAGCTGATCTGCGGCGACTTCAGTGTGGTGCTGGAATATGCTCGGGGAGAAGGCACGCTGGTGTATCTGGATCCGCCGTATCACCCCCTTTCGGCTACAGCCAGATTCACCAGTTATACCGCTGACGCCTTCAGTGAGGACGATCAGCGGCGCCTGGCCGAGGTCTACCGGGTACTGGACCGGCAAGGCTGCCTGCTCATGCTCAGCAACTCGGATACGCCGCTGATCCGGGAGCTTTATGCCGGCTACCACATCCACGTGCTGCAGGCCAGGCGCAATATCAACTGCCGGGTGCAGGACCGGGGAGAGATTAGCGAGCTGTTGATCACTAACTATCTGCCTTGAAAATATGCTTGACTTTGTTTCTGGTTGTGCTATAATAACACTTGCGGCCCGGTTGGGCGGCAAAAACATAATGCGGCAGTGGCGGAATTGGCAGACGCGTAAGATTCAGGTTCTTATGGGCAGTACGCCCGTGGGGGTTCAAGTCCCTTCTGCCGCACCAAAAAACGGTTCACTACGTTATCCGGCGTGGTGAACCGTTTTGTTTTAAACTGTTATCTTCTGCCGGGCCGCTCTAACCAGATGGAGCGGCAGCCGGGCCGTGTTCAAAACATGTGGCTATTGCTTTTTTCCTGCTTGCTCAGCTTGGTCATCAGACCGGCCAGTACCTGCCTTTCCTGCTGGTCGGCTACGCTCCACAGCTCTTTGAGTGCTTTTTGCTCCGGATTGGCCGGTTGAACGTTTTCCGCCAGCACATCGCCGGCCTGCTTGGCCAGGGAGACAATTCTCTCCCGGGAGATACCCAGTTCCTCGGCAAACTCCACCGCCTGCCCCAGGAAAGTCTTCCAATTATCCCAGCTGGTATTGATCTTGGTTCTGATATCCACAGCTTCATCCTCCCCGGTAAATTTTTCAATAGTATAAACTTTGCTCAGCAAAATTATACCATCCGGAGCAGGATCAACCGGCGGGCCGCCTGACACGAATGGCTGCAGCGATGCATATTGTAAATAAAAAAAGAGATCCTGGCGACCCTGATGGGAGGGTGGGTGTACTGATAAAATGAAAATAGGCGACATTGTGACCAGGAAGATCTTCGGCGAGGAGATGCAGTTCTGTATCCTGGGATTTTACACTCACTACGAGACAGGGGAGAAGATCGCCATCCTGGCTTTTCTGGATCCCAATCTGATTACCGAGGCTACGGTGCAGGAACTATCCCCGGTTTCCGCCCGGCACTTGTTTGCTCTGACCAGCAGTGGTCACCTGCACTGAATTGCCTGTGTTTTGCACAGGCAGTTTTTTGTTGGGTCAACAGGGATTAGCCGCGGGAAAGGGGAATAATACTAATGAAACATGGAGGTGGTTAATATTAGCAACCAGGCACAGATGGATCAGCTGGCCCGGCAGGCGCTGGAGGCAGTGCAGCGGCGGGGAGCCGGGCCGGCCGAAGTGTACATCAGCAACAACAAAGAGCTGACGGTGGAGGTGCGTCACGGCCGGGTGGAAACGCTCAAACTGGCCGAGGAGCGCGGCCTGGGTATGCGTGTGCTGGTGGGGGACAGGCTGGGTTTTGCTTTCACCACCGACCTGACACCGGGCGGCATGGAGGATGTGGCCGGGCGGGCCTATCAGAACGCTGTGGCGGCAGCACCCGACAGCCACCGCACTATACCGGAGCCGGCAGATACCTACCCGGCAGTCGATGTTTTCGACCCGGCCATCCGGAAGGCCACTGTGGAGGAAAAGACCGCGCTGGCCATGCGCATGGAGCAGGCGGCGCGGGATTACGACCCTAGGGTCAAGCTCATTGAGAGTGCAGTTTACCAGGATGGCGAGGCGGAAGTTTTTATATACAATACGCGCGGGATGCAGCTTTGCTATCGTTCGGCGGCCTGCGTGCTTTATCTGGCTCTGGTGGCCGGTCAGGGTGATGATCAGCAGACCGGTTTCGCCATTGATTATGTGCTGCGCTACGCCGACCTCAATCCGGAAAAGGTGGGGCGGGAGGCGGCACGCAAGGCCGTGGCCATGCTGGGATCCCGGCCGGTGTCCACCATGACCGGGCCGGTGGTACTGGATCCCTATGTGGCGACCAGTTTTCTGGGCCTGCTGGCTCCCTCCCTGTCGGCGGAAGCGGTGCAGAAAAACCGTTCCCTGCTGGCCGGGCGCATGGGGCAGGCTGTGGCGGCGCCCGGAGTGCGGGTGATTGATGATGGTGCCCTGCCCGGCGGGATTGCTACGGCGCCCTTTGACGGGGAGGGAGTGCCCACCCGCCGTACCGTGCTGGTGGACGGGGGGGTGCTGCAGTCCTACCTGCACAATGCCTATACGGCGGCCCGGGCGGGCGAGCGGTCCACCGGTAACGGGGTGCGCCACACCTACAAAGCCACCCCCGAAGTGGGGCCCACCAACCTGTTTATCGACCCGGGCGATACCGCCCCGGAAGCCCTGATCAAGGACATTTCCCGCGGTCTCTATATTACCGAAGTGCTGGGCATGCATACGGCCAATCCCATTTCGGGCGACTTCAGTGTGGGAGCGGCCGGCCTGCTGATTGAAAATGGTCAGCTGACCAGAGCGGTGCGCGGTGTAACCCTGGCCGGAAATATCATTGAGGTGCTGCAGAGGATCAGCGGCATCGGCAATGATCTGACCTTTTACGGAGGTAAAGGTTCGCCCACGCTGCTGGTCTCCTCTTTAACAGTGGGCGGTCACTGAAAACTGCGCTGGGGAAACTTTGCAAGGTGCCCTGACTGTGGTAAAATATCAACGTGTGTTCTGGCGGATTAACTGATGTAATGGCGGGGAGCGAATACCTTGAAGATCCTGGTTTTGCACGGGGTGAACCTGAACCTGCTGGGACAGCGGGAAGAGTCCATCTACGGCCGGGCCACCCTGGACGATATCAACAGTGAGCTGCGGGCGCTGGCCGGACAGCTGGGGGTGGAACTGGAGTGCCGGCAGTCCAACCATGAGGGGCAGCTGGTGGACTGGCTGCAGCAGGCTCCCGCCAGTTATGCGGCCGTGGTCTTCAATCCGGGCGCCTACACGCACTACAGTATAGCCCTGCGGGATGCTATTGCCGCCATCAGCATACCGGTGGTGGAAGTGCATCTATCCAACATTTATGCCCGGGAGGAGTTTCGCCACACTTCTGTGCTGGCGCCGGTGGCAGCCGGTCAGATCAGCGGGCTGGGCGCTTTAAGCTACCGGCTGGGCCTGCTGGCGGCTGTGGAACTGGGGCGCGGGAGAGGAAAAGACGGGGAGGAAAAATGTATCAAAGCAGACTGAAGAATTTGCGGTCGGCCATGCAGGAGGCCGGCCTGGCGGCGCTTTTAGTACAGGTACCCGAAAACAGGTACTATCTTTCCGGCTTTACCGGCAGTACCGGAGCGCTTTTGGTCACGCCCGGCGAGTGTTTTTTCTTTACTGATTTTCGTTACATAGAGCAGGCCACCCGGCAGTGTCCGCACTGCACAGTGGTGCGGGTTAAAGAAAGGCTGGTTGATCAGCTGGCCGACCATCTGGCCGCCTGGCCGGGCGGGGACATTGGTTTTGAAGCTCACCAGGTTACCTTTCAGCAGTATGAGCAGCTGCAGCAGAAGATTCCCCGGGTCAGCTGGCGGCCGGTGACCGATCTGGTGGAAAACCTGCGCCAGTACAAGGACGAAGGGGAAATCCGGTGCATCCGGGAGGCAGTGGCGCTGGCCGATGCCGCCTTTGCCGCCATTTTGCCCGCCATTCGGCCGGGGGTGAGTGAGCGGGAGCTGGCCTGGCAGATGGAAGCCTTTATGCGCCAGCAGGGGGCCAGCGGTACGGCCTTTCCCTTTATTTTCGCCTCCGGACCGCGGGGCGCGCTGCCCCACGGTGTGGCCAGCGAGCGGGTGCTGCAGGAGGGAGACCTGCTGACCATGGATTTTGGGGCGGTGGTCCATCATTACTGCTCGGACATGACCCGCACGGTGGCTGTGGGCAGCTACTCGCAGCGCCAGCAGGAAATCTACCAGCTGGTGCTGGTGGCCCAGCAGGCGGCGGTGGCGGCCATCAGGCCCGGGGTGAAGGCGGCCGATGTGGATGCTGCCGCTCGTCAGGTGATCACCGAGGCCGGCTATGGGGACTATTTCGGGCATGGCACCGGGCACGGTGTGGGTCTGGCGGTGCACGAGGCACCCCGCCTGAGCTGGAGCAGCGAGCAGGTGCTGCAGGCGGGCATGGTGGTGACCGTGGAACCGGGCATCTACCTGCCGGACTGGGGCGGCGTGCGCATTGAAGATATGGTGCTGGTGACCGAAAGCGGGCACGAGGTGTTGACCGCTTCGCCCCGGCAATTGCTGGTGTGCGCATAAATAATACCGAAGGGAGATGGGTAATGGATGATTTCCACCAACGATTTTCGCACCGGTCTGACCATTGAGCTGGACGGTGATGTGTATCAGGTAATTGAATTCCAGCATGTCAAGCCGGGCAAAGGAGCAGCCTTTGTGCGCTCCAAGCTGAGAAACATGCGTACCGGTGCGGTAATTGAAAAAACCTTTAACGCCGGCGAGAAAATTCCCCGGGCCCGCATTGAGCGGCGGGAGGTACAGTACCTGTACAATGACGGTACCAACTACAACTTCATGGACATGGAAACTTACGACCAGCTGGCCATGACCAGAGAGCAACTGGGCGATGCGGTGAAGTTTCTGAAAGAGAATATGACCATCAACCTGCTGCTCTTCCAGGGCAAGTCCATCGGTGTGGATCTGCCCAACTTCGTGGAGCTGGAAGTGGTGGACACCACTCCCGGGATCAAGGGCGATACGGCCAGCGGCGGTTCCAAGCCGGCCACGCTGGAAACCGGCTATGTGGTGCAGGTGCCCTTCTTCATCAATGTGGGCGATGTACTGCAAATTGATACCCGCACCGGCCAGTATATCAAGCGGGCTTGATTTTCCGGTAAACCATAAATAATGTTTAAGCTGCCCCCTGCCGAGTCATACTATAAACCGTGAGAGTTTTGCATGACCGAGGGGGTATCTGTATGCAGGAGTTAAAATCGCGGGTGGCTTATTTGAAAGGGCTGGCGGAAGGCATCAAGCTGGATACCGGCACCGACCAGGGACGCCTGATCAGCGGGATCATTGATGTGCTGGATGATGTTGCCAGTTCATTCCATGATCTGGCCGAGGCGCACGAGCAGCTGGAGGACTATCTGGAGACCATTGACCAGGATCTCTATCACCTGGAGGACCGGGTGGACGACCGGCTGGACAGCGATGCCGGGACCCTGGACTATCTGGAGGTGGATTGTCCCAACTGCGGTGAGACGGTTTGTTTTTCCGCCGAGGTGGTGGACGACGATGACATTGTCGAAGTTACCTGCCCCAACTGCGACCAGGTGGTATTTGTCAATGACGCCGATTTGACGGCGGCCGATGAGCCCGAGGTACTGGAGAACCGGACCGGCGGGAGAACTGTCACAGAGGAGGATTTTTAATTATTCAAAATGTGTAAACAATGCAGCGCGTTCGGGTGCTGCATTTTATTTTTATATAGTTATAGCGAAAACAGTGGATAATAATATCTGCAACTATTGTTGACATATGCCGGGGAGCGGCCTTAAAATAACAGCAACTGGTGTAGTAGCCAGGGCGTGGTGAGCTGTCTCTGACCGGTGCTGTGCCGGAGAATTTGAATCCGAGTGAGGTGGCGAAAATCTATGGCAGATAACCCGAGGATTGTGATCATCGGTGGGGTGGCCGCTGGCCCCAAAACTGCGGCCCGGGCCCGCCGGCTGATGCCCAATGCCGAGATCACCATTGTGGAAAAGGACGGCTACATATCCTATGCCGGTTGCGGCATGCCTTTTTATCTGGCCGGCCAGGTGCGCGATTTTAACCAGCTGTTTACGACCGCTTACGGTGTAGCCCGGGATGAGGGCTTTTTCGCCCGGGAAAAAGGCGTTACGGTGCTGACCAGGCACGAAGCGGTGGCGGTGGACCGGGAGAAAAAACAGGTGCTGGTCAGGAATCTGACCGATGGAACCGAAAAGCACATCCCTTACGACAAGCTGGTGCTGGCCACGGGCAGCAACCCGGTGGTGCCGCCGCTGCCCGGTCTGGACCTGCAGGGGGTCTACCAGCTGTACAATCCGGCCGATGCGCAGAAAATCAAGGAGCAGCTGGACGATGTGGGCGAGGCGGTGATCGTGGGAGCCGGCCTGATTGGTCTGGAGGTAGCTGACGCCCTGCGCAGCAAGAACGCTTTTGCCACCATTGTGGAACTGCAGGACCAGATTCTGCCCGGCCTGCTGGATGCCGACCTGGCGGCGATCTTGAAAGCCCGCCTGGAGGAGCAGGGCCTGGAAATTCGGCTGGGTGAAAAGGTGCTGGAGATTACCGGGGAGGACGGCCGGGTAACCGGTGTGAAGACCGACCGCGAGGCAATCTCCGGCGACATGGTGCTGATTGCCGTGGGCGTGCGGCCCAATGTCGGTCTGGCCCGGGAAGCGGGTCTGGAGATCGGCCAGACCGGGGCCATTGCGGTAAACGAATTTTTGCAAACCAGCGATCCCGATATTTACGCCGTGGGCGACTGTGTGGAAAACAGGCACCTGATTACCGGGCAAAAAGTGTATCTGCCCATGGCCACCTATGCCAACCGCCATGGACGCGTGGCCGGTGACAATCTGGCCGGCCTGGGGAGCAAGTTTGCCGGTGTGCTGGGCACCGCCGTGCTGCACGTGATGGGCTGGAATGTGGCCCGCACGGGACTGAGTGAGAAGCAGGCGCGGGCGGCCGGCTTTGCGGTGGAAACCTTCCTCATTGCCTCGCACGACCGGACCCACTACCATCCCGGACACGGTCTGGTGCTGCTTAAAGTGATTGGCGATGCCCGCACTCGCCGCCTGCTGGGCGTGCAAGGCATTGGACCGGGCGATGTGGTCAAGCGCATTGACGTGGCCGCCACGGCCATGCACTTCGGAGCTACGGTAGACCAGCTGGCCGAGGTGGATCTGGCCTATGCGCCTCCCTTCAATACGCCCATCGATCCGCTGCACCACACGGCCAATGCCTGGCGCAACAAGCTGCAGGAGCTGGTGCCCACGGTTTCGGCTGCCCAGGTCAAGGAAATGCTGGATCGGGGGGACGATTTCGTGCTGCTGGATGTGCGCACACCGCAGCAGTTTGCCGCCAAACACATCGAGGACGACCGGGTGCTGCTGGTCACTCTGGGCGATATGCGCCAGAAACTGGCCGAAATTCCGCGGGACAAGGAAATTGTCACCCTGTGCGCCATGGGCTCCCGGGCTTATGAGGCCCTGCGCATTTTGAAGGGGGCCGGTTTTGAAAACGTGAAACTGATGGAAGGCGGCCTGCAGGCCTGGCCTTACGAAATCGATTGAGCAAAGGACCGGGGCGGACAGCCCTGCCGCCGGGCTGCCGCGCGGCCACCGGCGGCAGCCTGTAGAGGTAAAGTTCTTGAACATTAGCCACCTGTTTAGCGGGTGGCTTTTTTTGTTTTGCCGGCATAATTTACCATGCCGGTTAATAACTTTAGTAAAAAGTATCCGGAAAAGAGGGAGTGAAACCATGAACAGGTCACCTGCCTCTGCAGGGGAGGAGGCGCTGTGCTGCGGGCAGGAAGTGGCAGCCATCCTGCCGCCGGTGCTGCGCCAGGCGCTGCAGGGACTGTCTCCCGATCTGGGGTGCGAACTGGAGGAAATACGCCTGCGGGCGGGCCGGCCGCTGCAGGTGCGGCTGCGGGAGCGCGACCTGTGGTTGACCGAGCGGGGCGAGGCGGTGGAGGAGCCCGAGCGGGCCTATACCGTCCGGCCCGAGGATGTGGCCTGCTGCCTGCAAATGGTGAGCGGTTTTTCCCTGTATGCCTGCGAGGAAGAAATGCGCAGCGGCTTTATCACCATCCCCGGCGGGCACCGGGTGGGGCTGGTGGGGCGGGCGGTGCTGGAGAACCAGCAGATTAAAACCTTAAAATACATTGCCGGGCTGAATATCCGGCTGGCCCGGCAGGTTCTTGGGGCGGCGGCCGGTCTGCTTCCCCGGCTGCTGGACAGGCAGCAGGGTTCGGTATACCATACCATGCTCTTTTCACCGCCCCGCTGCGGCAAAACCACTGTTTTGCGCGATCTGGTCCGCCTGATCAGCAGCGGTGTGCCCGGGCTGAACCTGCCCGGCCAGCAGGTGGGTCTGGTGGACGAGCGCTCGGAAATTGCCGGCTGTTACCGGGGCGTGCCGCAGCTGGATGTGGGTCCGCGCACCGATGTGCTGGACGGCTGTCCCAAAGGGGAGGGGATGCTGCTGCTGCTGCGGGCCATGTCTCCTCAGGTGCTGGTCACCGATGAGATCGGCCGGCGCAGTGATGTGGCGGTGCTGGAAGAAGTGGTCAACGCCGGAGTGAAAGTGATTTTTACCGTGCACGGCCGGTCGCTGGAGGAAATTATGGCCCGTCCGGCCCTGCAGTACCTGCTGGGACTGAAGGTGATTGAGCGGCTGGTACAGCTGGGCCGCAGCCGGGGGCCGGGCACGGTGGAACGGGTAATAGATGGTAAAACACTGCGCGTTCTGGGGTGATGCCGGTTGTTGCGCCTGGTGGGTTTGGTACTGATTGTGGCGGCCGGCAGCGGTGTGGGCTGGCTGAAAGCGCGCCGCTACCGGCAGGCGCCGGGTGAACTGCGCCAGCTGCTGGGGGGATTGCAGATGCTCTCCAGTGAGATTGGCTATACGGCCACACCGCTGCCCGAGGCTTTTTCCCGCATTGCCGGCTGTCTGAGCGGGCCTGCCGCCCTGCTCTTCGCCAGGGCGGCCCGGGAACTGGAGAAATCAACCGGGGAGACGGCAGCCCGGGCCTGGCAGCGGGCCTGGCAGCACTACTGCGCCGCCAGCAACCTGGGCCGGGCGGAACTGGCTGTGGTGCTGGGAGTGGGCAGTATGCTGGGGGCTACCGGGCGGGAGGATCAGCTCCGGCATCTGGAGCTGGCCCGGGAACAGCTCAAGATGTTTCTGGCCGGAGCCGAGGAGGAGGCCCGCAAGTATGCTCTGATGTGGGGATATCTGGGGGTATGCGCTTCTCTGGCCCTGGCCCTGGTTATTTATTGAGGAGGAGGCGGCATAAATGGGCGGCAGCATTGATTTGATTTTCAAAATTGCCGGGGTGGGTATTCTGGTGGCCGCGGCGCACTGGGTGCTGAAAAGTGCCGGCAAGGAGGATTACGCTTTTATCACCACCCTGGGCGGGGTGGCCGTGGTGCTGATGTGGGTGATCTACCAGCTGGGTAACCTTTTCGAGCAGGTGAAGTCGGTCTTTAAATTGTTTTAGGCGAAGAAGGTGAGGCTGTGGAGATCCTACAACTGGTGGGATTGGGCCTGGTGGTGACCGTCTGGGCGGTGGTGCTGCGCCAGAACAAGCCGGAGTGGGCGCTGTTCCTGAGCATTATGGCCGGCGTGGTGGTCTTTCTGGCCCTGCTGGGCCCCATTGGCGGGGTTGTGGATGTGCTGCGCCAGGTGGGCGAAAGAGCACAGGTGTCGGATATTTACCTGGGCACCATATTGAAAATTGTGGGCATTGCCTATCTGGCCGACTTCGGGGCCCAGGTTTGCCGCGATGCCGGTGAAGGGGCCATAGCCGGCAAAATTGAGTTTGCCGCCAAGATCCTGGTGCTGGTGCTGGCTGTGCCCATTGTGGTGGCCGTACTAAATACTCTGTTGAGGTTGCTGCCATGAAGCAGAGATGCGGGTTTGGGCTAATTCTCCTGGCCATATGCTGGCTGCTGATCCGGGCTCCGGCGGCAGCGGCGTCCCCGCTGCCGGACCAGCTGCCGGGCGCTGCCGGGCAGCTGGACATGCAGGAGATCGAAGATTATATCGGCCGGCTGGACCGGGACGTCAAGAGCTATCTGCCCACCTTCGATTTTAAAGGTCTGGTGCATGCTCTGGCCCGGCGGGATTTGCAGCCGGGTTTGGAGCAGCTATTCGGTAAGGTTCTGGACCTGTTGTTGGGTGAAGTCAGGGCCAATATGGCTTTGCTGGGCAAGCTGGTGGTGCTGGCGCTGATCAGCCTCTTGCTGAGCAACCTGGGTTACGCCTTCCGGGGGGGAGGTGCGGGGGAGACGGCCCAGCTGGTGGTCTACCTGGTGTTGGCCGTGATCGCCCTGGGCTCTTTCACCATGGCCATCCAGGCCTGCCGCGATGTGGTGGACAAGATGGTTTCCTTTATGCAGGCCCTGCTGCCGGTCCTGCTGACCTTGCTGGTCGCCGTGGGAGGGGCGGGCACCACAGCCCTGCTGCAGCCGGTGCTTTTTGTAGCCATCAACATCATTGCCACGCTGGTGAAGAATGTGGTGCTGCCGCTGATCCTGCTGGGAGCGGTGCTGGGGGTGAGCGGTGGGCTGTCCCGTCATTTTTCCACCGCCAAACTGGCCGGGCTGTTCAAAAGCGCCGCCCTGGGACTGCTGGGCCTGTTCAGTACGGTTTTTCTGGGTGTACTGTCGCTGGCCGGGGTGGCCGGAGCGCTGGGGGACGGTCTGCTCATCCGCACGGCCAAGTATGCTACCGACGCCTTTGTGCCCGTGGTGGGGGGCATGTTTGCCGATGTACTGGAAACCCTGGTGAGCACAGTGCTCTGGATGAAAAATGCCCTGGGCATCGCCGGTGTGGTGGTGATTATCGCTCTGGTGCTGCTGCCGCTGCTCAAGGTGCTGGCCCTGTACATCATTTACCGGCTTTCCGGGGCCCTGGTGCAGCCCCTGGGCGACGGACGGGTGGTGGACTGTTTGAGTGAACTGGCCGGCAGCCTGCTGCTGGTTTTTGCCGCCCTGTCCATGGTCTGCCTGATGTTTTTCTTTGCCGCGGCGGCTGTAGTGGCCCTGGGCAACCTGACGGTCATGCTGCGCTGAGGTGATGCTACTGCCGAGAAGAACTGCCGGGATGGTGTGGAGTATGGAAGAGCTGCGCATTATGGTGCAGAACATTGTGGTGGTAATAGTGCTGGCCCTGCTCCTGGAATTGCTGCTGCCAGCCGGGGACATGCGCCGCTATGTGCATCTGGTGTGCGGGCTGCTGGTGATTGTGGTGGTTTTTCAGGCTGCTGGCAATCTGGCCCGGGTGCGCTGGGCAGATTTCCCGGCCTTTGGCGCCCGGCAGCCTATCCCCGATGTGGTGGCGGCCGGCATTAAGCTGCGCGACCGGCAGCTGGGGGCGGCCAGGGACAGTATGCGCCAGGCCCTGCAGCAGCAGATCCGGTCTTTAGTAGAGGTGGGCGGTGAGTGGCAGGTGGTGGAGGTGGAGCCGGTTCTGCGCGAGGTGAGCGACAATATCTTTCAAGCCGGCCTGGAGAAACTGGTGCTCACGGTGCGCCCGCTGCGGGGCGGTAGAGATGGGGCGGTGCAGCCGGTTGAGCCGGTACAGATGGGGCCGGCGGGTGAGCAAAAGCTGCCCGGCGGCCAGGCGGGCGAGCTGGCGGGGAAGGCGGTGCGGCTAAAGCAGCAGCTGTCCGGCATTTACCAGCTGCAGCCCGAGCAGGTGGTGGTGCGAGCGGTGCCTTAGAAAATACTTAAGACAATGCTTGCGGCAAAGTGCGGTCAAGTATCACAGGGAGGTGCAGGGTATCATGGACTGGTGGCGTAAATGGCTGTCCGGGAAAGGCGGGGCGGGGAGCGGCGACGACAGCGGCGGCATACCCCGCCCGCACTGGCAGCAGGTGGTGATCCTGCTGGGCCTGGTATTTATTGGTGTGGTGCTGGTGCTGGGCGGGCGGGAAGGCCGTGCCCCGGCGGTGGACGGGCAGCAGATGCTGCTCCAGCCCAAACAGGCCGGACTGAATGTTCAGGAGGGCGCATCTGGAACTGCCGGACGAACCGGTAACAGCGCCAGCGGTCAGGAGCAGAGCGGCATGTCGGTCGAGGAGAAACAGCTGGCGGATAAACTGCAGCAGATGCTCAGCGAAGTGGCGGGTGCCGGTAAAGTGCGGGTGACGGTGCGCCTGGCCGCTTCCGCCCGGCAGGAGTTTGCCGTAAACACTACCCTGGGTCACAAGGTCACCCAGGAAAAAGATCAGAGCGGCGGCAGCCGGGAAATCAGTGAAAACAGCGATGCTACGCAGCTGGTAGTGGTACGGGGGCAAAATACCGAGCAGCCCGTGGTGAAGCAGGAGCAGGCGGCCCAGATTGCCGGTGTGCTGGTGGTAGCCAGCGGGGCGGCCGATCCGCAGGTCAAGGCGCGCCTGTTTCAGGCTGTCCAGGTTGCTCTGGCCGTACCGGGCCACAAAATTCTGGTATTACCCGCCCGGGAGGGATCGTAAATGGCCTTTTTCATCAGTCGCAAGTGGATATTAATGGGGCTGGTCCTGCTCATGGTCGGCGGGCTGGCCTGGCGCCTTAAGGCCGATCTGCCGGCCCGGGCGGTGTTTTCGGGCAGCCGGGCTGCTTCGGATCAGCCGCAGGCGGCGGTCAGCAGTTCTCCTGTGCCCAAGGAAGCCGGTGGGGTCGGGCCGGGAGAGCTGCAAGCCGGCTCGGCTGGCTCCGGCCTGGACACAGCCGGCAGCCAGGAGGCGATCGGCCAGGCTGTGCCTGCGGAAAAAAGCAATTATTTTATCGACTACCGGTTGGAGAGGGAGCGTACCCGGGGGCAGGAGATAGAGCTGCTCAAGGAAATCATCAATAATCCGGCCAGTGACGAACAGGTGAAGCAGGAAGCCAACCAGCGGCTGCTCACGCTGGTCAAGTCCAGCAGCAGCGAAAGCCAGGCGGAAAGTCTGCTTAAAGCCAAAGGGTTTCCCGAAGCGGTGGTCTGTCTGGGGCAGGAAAATGCTACCGCGGTGGTGCAGGCCAGCCAGCTGCTGCCCGATGAGGTGCTGCGCATTACCGATCTGGTTTCCCGCAGCAGCGGCATCCCGGCCGAGCGGGTGGTGATTATACCCCGGCCCTGAGGCCGGGATTTTTACGACGGGCAAGAAAAAAAAGGTGATTCGGTGCCCCGGATATTTTCTCCCGGAGCGGTGCTGTGATATAATTTTGCCAGCCAGAAATAAAAAAATTTTCAGGAGGGGATTAGGTTGAACCTGCTCATTATGGGACCGCCGGGGGCCGGCAAAGGGACTCAGGCCGAGGTGCTGGTCAAAGAGCTGAAAATTACCCATATTTCCACCGGTGATATGTTCCGCAATGCCATTAAAGAAGGCACCGAGATGGGCAAAAAGGCCAAGGAATACATGGATGCCGGCCAGCTGGTGCCCGATGAAGTGGTTATCGGTATGGTCAAGGATCGCCTGGCCAAGCCCGACTGCCAGAACGGCTTTTTGCTGGACGGTTTCCCCCGCACGGTGGAACAGGCCAGAGCCCTGGATGAAACTCTGGCCAGCCTGAACATCAAGCTGGACGGTGTGATCAACATTGTTGTTCCTCTGGACAAGCTGATGGTGCGTCTGACCGGCCGCCGGGTGTGCCGGGATTGCGGTGCTTCCTACCACGTGGTTTTCAATCCGCCCCAGGTGGAAGGCAAGTGCAACTCCTGCGGTGGCGAGCTGTACCAGCGTTCTGACGACAATGAAGAATCGGTTTCCACCCGTCTTAAAGCCTACGAAGAGAAGACCCAGCCGCTGATTGACTACTATCAGGCCAAGGGGCTCCTCCTGAACATCAACGGTGACCAGGAAATCAGCAAGGTGCTGGCCGACATCCTGGCGGCCGTAAAGAAGTAGGTTGTATACGGATTGATTGATGAGCACGGCCCGGCAATTTTTGCCCGGGCCGTTTTTCAGCCCCGGGCGTTGCCGGATCAATGGGCTGGATCAGCTGGCCGGTCCATCTGGACCTGCCGCAGGGCCCCGGGTTGTGATAAAATAAACCGCAAAGCAACCGGGAGGCGCTGGCAGTATGTTGAAACGCGGTTTATCCCGGCCGGACAAGGTGCTCTACGAAGGTCTGGCCGGTATATATGATTATCTGGTGTCCGGTGTGGACTTCACGGCCTGGATCGAATATGTCCTGCAAATGGCGGCCCGGCATGATCTGGTGCCGCGCAGTGTGCTGGATCTGGCCTGCGGCACGGGCCAGACCCTGCTGCCCCTGGCCCGGCGCGGCTGCCGGTGCAGCGGGCTGGATCTTTCACCGGCCATGCTGGAGGTGGCCCGTCGCAGGGCGGAACAGGAAAACCTGACCCTGCAGCTTTATCAGATGGACATGCGCTGCTTCGAGCTGCCGGAAAAGGTGGATCTGGTGACCTGTTTTCACGACGGGTTGAATTATCTGCTGGACTGGTCGGAGCTGGTGGCCACCTTTGCCTGTGTGCGCAGGGCGCTCCAGCCGGGCGGCCTGTTTATCTTTGATTTGAACACACTGTTCTGGTGCCGGGAGGGCGCGTCGGAGCCGGTGGTGGTGGATGAGGCTGATTTCACGCTGATCTACCGTACCTGCTGCTGGCCGGAGCGCCGGGAGTGGGAAATCGACCTGCTGGCTTTTATTCGCCGGGGGGAAAGCTATGTTCGCCAGCAGGAAAAACACCGCGAGCGGGCCTACAGCAGCGACGAGGTGCTGCGGGCTCTGCAGCAGGCCGGGCTGCTCTATCTGGACAGTTTTGATGCCTTTACTTTTGCGCCGCCCCGCCCCGACAGCCGGCGAGTATTTTATGTGGCCCGGTGTGGGTGCCCGGGGGAGGCCGCAGATTAATCCCGTGGGCCGGGCGGATGTGGGCCCGGGCCGGCAGAGGAGGTTTTTAAGCCGTGGTGCAAATACCCGCAGTTAAATATGCCCTGATCGGCGGATCCAGCACCTTCAGCCTGCAATTTCCCGAAGATCTGAACGGGGAAGGATATGCGGTGCAGGTGCTGGCCAGAGATCTGGTGTACCAGACTCCTTTCGGAGCCAGTCCGCCCTTCAAGCATTTTCGCCTGGGGGACAAGGAATTTCTGCACGTGAAGATGCACGGCTGGCGGCCCGGAGTGAGCCGGGCGGACGCTTCCCGGCAGGTTTTCTGGGTCCTGCAGCAGGCCGGAGTGAAAAAGATTATGGCCGAGGGCGGGGTGGGCAGCATCAACCACCTGCTGGAACTGCGCGATGTGTTGGTGCCGTCGGACTACCTGGATTTTTCCATGCGCAAGGATGTCAGCCTGGGCAGTACCCACCTGCTGGTGATGCGCCAGCCGGTTTGCCCGCAGATCACTGCGCTGCTCTATGAGGTAGCCCGCCGGCAGTACCACGAGGGGCGGGTCTTTTCCCGCGGCGTCTATGCGGTGACCGACGGCCGCCATTTTGAAAGCGTGGCCGAGGTGCAGATGCTCTCCCGCCTGGGGGCCGATATGGTGGGCCAGAGCATGTGTCCCGAGGTTTATCTGGCCCGGGAAATCAGTGCCTGTTACGGCCGCATCGACCTGGTGGTCAACTATGCCGAAGGCGTAGTGCGCCAGTGGACCCACGCCGAACTGGCCCATATTTTCCGCAATTCGGCCCGCCAGATTGCCGGGCTGCTTCTGGCCGCCGCCCAGCAGCTGGATGACAGCCAGCAGTGCGGTTGTCCGGACCTGCGCCATGAAACCCTGCTCAAGGAAAAGTAGTATATATTACCAGGCAAGTTTGCCGCGCGGTACCATATAAATTTACTAGAACAGCAGGGGAGGTGGGGGTTAGAGGTTTAAAGTAGGCAACGCCGTATACTAAAGACCAGCTCTAAACTCAATGGTTTAATTGGCCTCGCGCCGGAGAGCGCGGGCCATGCTCCAGGCCGGAGCAGCCCGGCATGCGGGCGATAAAGTTGGGAATGTGGCCAGGACAGGTCCGGGGGCACCGTGCGGTGCCCCCGCTGGTCTGGTTGAGAAAAAAGTTTAATCTTTTATTAATGTTTTATCCACCGCCGGAGCGCTATACTATAAATGCGCTCATTTTTCTTTTTTCTTCCGGCCCAATTCGTCCAGGATCTGGTCGGTGTACGGATGGTCGGTCTGGCCGTCCAGGTTTACGGCCGGCGCCGAACCGGTTGGTTCGGGGACAAAGTACTTGTCGCGCTGCTTTTGGGGCGGCAGGATTTCGGTAGTATGCCTGGGCAATTTGCTCGCACCTCCTGGCTTTATTTTAGCAACATGCGGTCGTATATTATGTTGGCACGCCGGCCGGCTGATTATCCGGGCCGGGTAGTTTTCAGATACAATCTGCCATCGGTCCGGTGGTCCGGGTAGGGCAGGGTACTGGGCAAGCTGTGGGGAGGTTACAAAGTTGGCAGCAGCACCAAAGGAATATCGTTTTTTGATTCGCGGCATGACCTGCGCCGCCTGTGCGGCCCGCATCGAGCGGTCGCTCTCCCGGCTGCCCGGCGTGGAGCAGGTGAGTGTCAACCTGGCAAGCGGTTCAGCCCTGGTGCGGGTGGGAGCAGACGGGCCGGCTGACGAGGAGATCGGCGACCGGATTAACCGGTTGGGCTACGAGGTGGTCCGGGCCGCCCCCGTACAGGAGGGCGGAGCGGACGGTGAGGAGTGGAGCCGGCGGGAAATTAACCGGGTGCGGCGGCTTTTCCTGATCTCGGCCTTATTCTCTCTGCCCCTGGTGTTGAATATGCTGTTCATGTTCTGGCACCGTTCGCTACCCCTGTACCTGGGACAGCCCCTGACCCAGCTGGTGCTGGCCACGGTCGTCCAGCTGGTGGGAGGTAGTTATTTTTATGCCGATGCCTACCGGTCACTGCGCGGCGGCAGCGCCAACATGGCCGTGCTGGTGGCGCTGGGCACTACGGCGGCCTACGTCTTAAGTGCCTGGAATGTCCTGGCGGCCAAAGGGCATGCCGGACACAATATCTATTTCGAAAGCGCGGCCGTGGTGATCACCCTGGTGCTGCTGGGCAAACTGCTGGAGGCCCGGGCCAAAGGTCGCACCTCGGCGGCCATCAACAAACTGCTGTCGCTGCAGGCCAGCAGCGCCGTGCTGCTGCGGGACGGTCAGGAAGTTACCGTGCCGCTGGAACAGGTGCGGCCGGGAGATCTGGTGCTGGTACGGCCGGGCCAGAAAATTCCCGTGGACGGGGAAATAGTCAGCGGGCAAACCACCGTGGACGAGTCCATGCTGACCGGGGAGAGCCTCCCGGTGGAGAAAAAGAGCGGTGACCGGGTGACGGGCGCTACTCTCAACCAGCTGGGCAGCATTACCGTCCGGGTTACCGGTGTGGGTCAGGATACGGTACTGGCCAGGATTATCCGCATTGTGGAACAGGCCCAGGGCAGTAAAGCACCCATCCAGCGCCTGGCCGACCTGGTGGCGGCCTATTTTGTACCCGCGGTGCTGGGCATAGCTGTGCTGACCTTTCTGTTCTGGTACTTTTGGGGTTTGCCGGGGCAGCTGGCGCCCGCCTTGCTGCACGCCACCGCCGTGCTGGTGATTGCCTGCCCCTGTGCTCTGGGGCTGGCCACGCCCACATCCATTATGGTAGGTACAGGCAAGGGGGCGGAAATGGGCATCCTGATCAAAGGGGGAGAATACCTGGAAAGAGCGGGCTCACTTAGTGCTATAGTGCTGGACAAGACCGGCACCCTCACCACTGGCCAGCCCGTGTTGACCGATTTATTGCCTTTGGGGAGCTGGCGGGACAGAGAGCGGGAGCTGCTGGGCCTGGTGGCGGGCGCCGAGAGTGCTTCCGAACATCCTCTGGCTGCGGCAGTGGTGGAACAGGCCCGGCAGCAGGGGGTAACAGTGGTGCCTCCGGAGGAGTTTCAGGCTCGGCCTGGCTTCGGGCTGGAGGCCCGGGTGCAGGGGCGGCAGATCCTGGTGGGCAAACCCGATTTCATCGCCAGCCGGGGGTATGATCTGGCACAGTGGCAGGGCCGGCTGGCCGAGCTGGAACAGGCGGGCAAAACCGCGGTCTTTGCTGTGCTGGATGGCGAGGTAGCCGGCCTGCTGGCTCTGGCCGATACCCTCAAACCCGAGGCCGCCAGTGTGGTGGAGCGGCTGCAGCAGATGGGCCTGGAAGTGTGGATGATCACGGGGGATAATCCGCGCACAGCTCAGGCGGTAGCCCGCCAGGCCGGCATCCGCCACGTGCTGGCAGGGGTGTTGCCCGGGGACAAGGCCGACCGGGTGGCCGAACTGAAAAAACGCGGCCTGGTGGTGGGCATGGTGGGGGACGGTATCAACGATGCCCCCGCTCTGGCGGCAGCCGATGTGGGTTTCGCCATGGGCTCGGGTACCGACATTGCCATGGAAACCGCGCCTGTAACCTTGCTGGGCGGCAATCTGCAGGGCGTGGTCAATGCCATCCGGCTCAGCCGGGCCACCCTGTGCAATATCAAGCAGAACCTGTTCTGGGCTTTCATCTTCAACACCCTGGGCATTCCTTTGGCGGCAGCCGGTTACTTGAGTCCGGTGGTGGCCGGAGCGGCCATGGCTTTTAGTTCGGTGACCGTGGTGAGCAACGCGCTGCGCCTGCGCGCATTCAAATAATTAACATATGAGGAGGAATTCACATGGCCTTACAGCAGGAAATTTATCAGGTAGAAGGTATGTCCTGCCAGCACTGCCAGATGGCGGTGGAAAAAGCGCTGAAAGCGCTGGACGGTGTGGAGGATGTGCAGGTGGATCTGGCGGCCGGCCGGGTGCAGGTGAGTTTTGATCCGGGGCGGACAACCAGCCAGGAGCTGAAAGAAGCCATTCTGGATGCCGGATACACTGTGGTGGGATAACACCGGAAAGGGAAGGGCCCGGCCCTTCCCTTCGCCATAATTTTTTCCCTGCCGGCAGGAAGTCCCGCTCCGTGACCGAACTACTATGATCTAGCGCTGCCAGGGAGCGCGGACAGCATGACGGGAAAACTGTCGCAGCACCGGGGGTGGGATAATTTCCGTGTACGAACTAACAATAAGAAAAGATTTTTCAGCGGCACACCTGCTGCAGCACTATGAGGGCAAGTGCGCCAACCTGCACGGCCATACCTGGCTGGTGGAGGTGACCGTTTCCGGCACGACACTGGACCGGGCCGGCATGCTGGTGGATTTTGGCGTGCTGAAAAAGATGCTGGCCGGCATATTGCAAAATTACGACCACACCTGTCTGAACCAGGCGGCGGACTTCCAGCAGCAAAACCCCACGGCGGAAAACATCGCCCGGCAGGTTTTCCAACACATGGCGGCCGGCCTGGTCGGGTCGGGGCTGAATGTGCGGGTGGGCCAGGTGCGGGTTTGGGAATCACCCGATGCGGCGGCCACCTACCGGGAGGATTAGCAAATTATGCGCAGTGTGGTGTTGCTTTCAGGAGGACTGGATTCCACAGTGGCGCTGGCCCAGGCCCGCCTGGACGGGCCGGTGCTGCTGGCTCTGACTTTTGACTACGGCCAGCGGGCGGCCGCTGCCGAGATCCGGGCGGCCGGGCGGATCTGTGACCGTTACGGACTGCCCCACCGGGTGGTGCAGTTGCCTTTTCTGTCGGAAATCACCACCTCCGCGCTGGTGAACCGGGACAGTGCGGTGCCCGAACTTTCGGCCGACCAGCTGGCCGATACGGCGGTTACCGCCGGGACGGCCCGGGCGGTCTGGGTACCCAACCGGAACGGCATCATGATCAACATTGCGGCCGCCTTTGCCGAAAGCCTGGGAGCCGACCGGGTGGTAGCCGGTTTCAACCGGGAGGAGGCGCAGACCTTTCCCGACAACAGTCTGGATTTTGTGCGGGCCGCCAGCCAGGCTCTGGCTTTTTCCACGCTGAACCGGGTGCAGGTGGTCAGTCCCACACTTCTGCTGGACAAAAAGGAAATTGTGGCTCTGGGACGCCGGCTGGGAGCGCCGCTGGAGCTGGTCTGGAGCTGCTACCACGGGGGCGAGGCCATGTGCGGCCGCTGTGAGAGCTGCCAGAGGTTCAGGCGGGCTCTGGAACAGCAGGATGACGGATCTGAACAGGCCTGATGCTGAAGGGAGAGATGGCATGCATTACTACCTGGTACCCGGCACACTGGCCTATACCGGCCATCAGCTGGCTTCGCTGTGGGCTTATAAAAACTTCGGCCTGCTGGGCGATTCCATCGTCGCTTTTCGGGGGCCCTGCTCCATTGATTGGGATGAAATGGTGGACGTGGAGGATGTGCTGGAGCGCTCCCCCATCTATGGTTCCGACATGCTGCACTTTGTTGTGGAGCATTTTTCCATTGATCTGGAGCAGATGATCTGCCGGCAGAGGCTGTTCATGGCCTTGATTGGCGAACAACTGACCCGGGATGGTCACCGGGTGGAGCGGCAGGGCGATGATCTGTACATAGGCGGGCGCAAGCTGTCCATTTCTATTGCTACAGCCTCACCGGTTTCTGTGTTGATGCATGTGGGTCTGAATCTGGTTTCTGCAGGTACGCCCGTACCGGCGGTGGGCCTGCTGGAACTGGGTTACCGGGAAGAGGCGGTGGGTGAACTGGCCGCCCGCTTTGCCGAAGCCTACCGGAATGAGCTGGTGGGTATGGCCCGGGCCCGCTGCAAGGTGAGAGGAGTAAAATAAATGAGCGCCGGCAGTGCTGTGGTGCGGGAGATTTTTTCTTCGGCCCAGGGAGAGGGGCCTCTGGTGGGGGTGCGGCAAGTATTTTTACGCCTGGCGGGCTGCAATCTGCGCTGTGCATACTGTGATACCAATTTGCCGCAGCCGGTTTGCTGCCGCTATCAGGCCGCTTCTGCCAGTGCGGCCGGTCTGCCACAATGGCGGGAAGTGCCCAATCCACTAACAGTTTCTCAGGTGAGAGCAATAATTGAGCAGCTCGGGCCGGCGGCCCACCATTCTTTGAGCCTTACCGGCGGAGAACCCCTGCTGTGGGTCGATTTTTTAGGCCAGTTGCTGCCCGCTCTGCGGGGCTTCCGGCAGGGTATTTTTCTGGAAACCAATGGTACGCTGCCCGACAGGCTGGAGCGGGTGCTGCCTTTGCTGCGCTGGGTCTCCATGGACATCAAGTTGCCGTGCTATTTAAGCGGTCAGGAGTACTGGACCCGGCATGAGCAGTTCCTTCACCTGGCCCGGGAAAAAAATCTGTACATAAAGATAGTAGTGGACGACGGGGCACCGCTGGAACAGTTTATGCAAGCTGTACGGCTGGTGAGCAGCTGTGATCGCAACATTCCTCTGGTGATCCAGCCGCTGACCCGAGAGGGAAAAGTGGCGTTAAGCCCGGCCCGGGCGCTGGAACTGCAGGCCCGGGCGCTGGAATACCTGGCCGATGTCCGGCTGGTGCCCCAGACCCATGTTTTGCTGGGGTTGCTTTGAGAAGGGGGAGAGGTTTGGATGATTGATAAACAAAAAATCGAACTGGCCGTGCGCATGATCCTGGAAGCCATCGGTGAGGATCCAGAAAGAGAAGGGCTGCTGGAAACGCCGGCCCGGGTGGCCCGCATGTATGAGGAGATCTTTGCCGGCATGTGGGAAGATCCGGCGGCCCACCTGCAAAAAATGTTTTCGGAAGAGCATGAGGAAATGGTACTGGTGAAGGATATTCCCTTCTACTCCATGTGCGAGCACCATTTGCTGCCATTTTTCGGCCGCGCGCATGTGGCTTACATCCCCCGCCAGGGCAATGTAACCGGTCTGTCCAAACTGGCCCGGGTGGTGGAGGGCTATAGCCGCCGCCCCCAGCTGCAGGAGAGATTGACCACCCAGATTGCCGATGCCATCATGCGCCAGCTGCGGCCCCACGGCGTACTGGTGGTGCTGGAGGCCGAGCACATGTGCATGACCCTGCGCGGAGTGCGCAAGCCGGGCTCCAAGACTGTCACCTCGGCGGTGCGCGGTTCTTTCCAGCGCAATGAGGCCACCCGGGCGGAAGCCATGGCTTTAATCAAGGGCTAAAGGAGCGTAGATTATTTCATGCAGGAGCAAAAACAGGAGACCACTCCGGGAGAACACAAAGAGGGCAAACTGGAATTGATTGCCGTGCAACAATTTGCCCCCTATGAGGAAATGTACAAGGTGGTGGACTTCTTAAACAAGCATCTCAAACATAAAAAAATTATGTTCGGCCTGACCAAGCACAAAGGCTCGGGCCAGATGGTGATCAGTGTTTACGAGGTGGAATAATGCGCGTATTGCTGAGCAATGACGACGGCTATCTGGCGGCGGGGCTGAAGGCTTTGCGGGAGGAGCTGGCCCGCCTGCCGTTGATCGATGAGCTGTATGTAGTGGCACCCGACCGGGAACGCAGCGCCGTGGGCCACGGCATCACCATGCACCGTCCGCTGCGGGCCAGGCCGCTGGACTTTGGAGCGGAAAAAACCCGGGGCTGGGCGGTGGATGGTACACCGGCCGACTGTGTCAAGCTGGCCATTGAGGAACTGCTGCCCGATGTGCCTGATCTGGTGGTTTCGGGTATCAACCAGGGGGCCAACCTGGGTACCGATGTGATCTATTCGGGTACGGTTTCGGCTGCCGTGGAGGGTGTGATCAACGGTGTGCCGGCCATGGCCATTTCTCTAACCGACTTTCACAGCCGGGACTTCAGCCAGGCTGCCCGGTTTGCCGCCCGGCTGGTGGGCCAGCTGGCCGACCTGGATCTGCCGCCGGGCGTGTTGCTCAATGTCAATGTGCCGCCGGGACAGCCGGCCGGCGTGCAGGTGGTACGCCTGGGCTGGCGGCGTTATGTGAACATTTTTGACCGGCGCACCGATCCCCGGGGACGGGAATACTTCTGGATGGCCGGCGAACCCCTGGAGGTGGACGAAAACACGCCCGACACCGACGTTTGCGCCAACCGGCTGGGATATATCACCATCACGCCGGTGAAGATTGACCTGACCGATTACCAGTTCATGGAGAAAATTGCCCGCAGGCAGTGGTGACAGTGGACAAAAATTAAAGAACCTGCTTCCCCTGGAGGACATGAATGGATAATCTTCCAATCAGGCATAATAAGACGCGTAAAAATGTTCTCAGGGGAGGAATATTTTTGAGCCGCGAGAAAGATTATCGCCTGGACGGGCGGGTCAGCATTCATGATTCAGTGCAGGAGATGTATGAAAAAATTCACCGGGACGGTTTGAGCAACGTTTTTGACCGTTTTGACCCGCAGGCCAGAATCCGGTGCAATTTCTGCTCCGAGGGGCTGAGCTGCCAGCTGTGCACCGGTGGGCCCTGTCGCATTTCGGACAAGAGCGGCGCTACGCACGGTACCTGCGGTATAGACCGCAATGCTATGGCCATGCGGGATATGCTGCTGCGCAATGTGATGGGTACATCCACCTATACCCATCATGCCTACAACGCTTTTCGCACGCTAAAATCGACCGCCGAGGGCAAAACGCCCTATCAAATCACTGATACAGACAAGCTGTACTGGATGTGTGACCGGCTGGGGCTGGATAAGGGCAGCAGCAAAGAACAGGCGGCGATCAACCTGGCCGACTTTCTGATCGGACAACTGGCCAGCGGTTATGACGAGCCGCCGCGCATGGTGGAAGTGTTCGCCCCGGAAAAACGCCGGCAAAAATGGCGGGAACTGGGTATTTACCCGGTCGGGGTGCTGCATGAAATCAAAGATGCTACCGCCAGCTGCCTGACCAATGTGGACGGCGATTATGTTTCCATGGCCAAAAAAGCCCTGCGCCTGGGCATAGCGACCATTTATGGTTCGCAGATTGGTCTGGAAATGGTGCAGGATATTCTCTTCGGCACGCCGTCGCCGCACGAGGTGCAGGTGGACCTGGGCATCATGGATCCGGACTACGTGAATATTGTCTTCAATGGACATGAACCCTGGGTGGGCGTGGCCTGCATTATGGCCGCCCGGGATCCGGCGGTGCAGGAAAAGGCCCGGCAGGCCGGTGCAAAAGGGGTCAGGGTGACCGGCTCCATCGAGTGCGGGCAGGAAGTGCTGCAGCGCTTTCCTGTAGATGAGGTCTTCGGCGGACTGACTGGCAACTGGCTGGCTATCGAGCCGCTGCTGGCCACCGGCACCGTGGATGTTTTCGCCATGGACGAGAACTGCTCTCCGCCCTATGTAGCCCCCTATGCCGAAAAATACCAGATCACCCTGGTATCGGTGAACGATCTGGTGCGGGTGCCCGGCGTACATAAAATATTCGATTACAAGCCGCCGGAAGTGGCTGGCATGGCCCGCCAGCTCATTGACCTGGCCATAGAAAATTTCCGCCAGAGACGGGCCCGCGGCATTCAGGCGCACGTTCCCGCCCGGGTACAGAAGGCCGTGGCCGGTTTTTCCACCGAGGCTGTGCTCAAGGCACTGGGCGGGAAGCTGGATCCGCTGCTGGATGTGATTAAGGCGGGGAAAATCAAAGGGGTGGTGGCCCTGGTCAACTGCACCACGCTGGCCACCGGTCCACACGACTACATGACCGTGCATGTCGCCAGAGAGCTGATCCAGCGGGATATTCTGGTGATCAGCGGTGGCTGCGGCAACCACGGGCTGGAGGTGGCCGGGCTGTGCCATCCCGAGGCGGTAGCTTAGGCCGGTACGGGGCTGCAGGAGATCTGCCGGGCCCTGAACATTCCCCCGGTGCTCAGCTTCGGTACCTGTACCGACACCGGGCGCATGTCCATGCTGGTTACCGAAATAGCCAATGCCCTGGGGGTAGATACCTGTGACCTGCCGGTGGCGGTGACTGCTCCCCAGTACCTGGAGCAGAAGGCAACCATTGACGCTATTTTTGCCCTGGCTTTTGGCCTGTATACTCACCTGGCTCCGGTGCCTCCGGTAACCGGTGGACCGGATCTGGTCAATTTGCTCACCCGGGATCTGGAGGGTTTGACTGGAGGTAAGGTAGCTTTGGGGAACACGCCGCAGGAGGCGGCGGACGGCATTGAGCAGCACATCATGAAAAAAAGAGCCCAGCTGGGTATATAACCGTGCCGGGCTTCATTCCACCAGGCTTTCGCGCAGTGCGGCAGCCAGTTTCTTCAGCGCCGAAAGGCGCTTTTGATCATACATGATGCGCTGTTTGGCGTAGGTGTACCTGTCGTCGTTGATGTGCCACCAGCTCTCTCTTCTCTGTAAAGAGGTTTCCAGTTCGTGGATTTCCTTTTCCAGCGTGTATAAATCGGTGGCGGCGGCCATAGGCATCACTCCTCTCCTGGTAAGGTATTCAACAAAAATAAGCATTTATCCTGCGAGATAATTGTAAAATTTCTGAAAAATAATGGTATTATTTTAGCCTGAGCATAAAAGAATGTCGCTCAGGCCCGGGTGTGCAGCAACTGGTTCATTTCTTCAATGCTTTTGACCAGGACGCGCTTTTTCTGAGCTTTGCTGCCGCTCAAGTCCTGACGGTCCAGGATGATCAGGGTACCGGTAACCGGGAAGTCCATGAACATGATGTCCTTGTAAGGCTGGGGGCGATCCAGGACAAACCGGACCACTTTACTGTCGGTTGTATAATAAAGATCCTTGATCACGGGGAACATCTCCTTAAAACGTTATATCTCTGGTTTATAGATTTTACAAATTAATTATACTCCGACAGTCAAACCCGGGAAAGTGCATTAAAGAGGCATTTTTGCCGGTTAAACCCGGAAATTTGCCCGCCTGATGGTTGCGGGGCAATAAATAAACAGCCACAGCTCGCGCTGTGGCTGCAGTAAACTGCTTGTGCCCATCAGGCCAGGAAGAGGCCCTCGGGATCGATGACGTTGTACAGCAAATGCAGTTCGTGGTAGGTGGGCGGTTTGGTGGTACCCCGGCAGCGGCTGATGTCCAGGTCGAAGGAGACGTTTTGCCGGACATCTTCCGGGGTGAAGCCGGGGTGGACGGTATCCAGGTACATCAGGCCGGTTTTTTCATCAAAGCGGAACACAGCCATATTGGTGATCACCGCATAGGGGCCGCCGCGGAATACTGAACCGAAAGCTTCCTGCCGGCTGATCCATTCTCCGCCGGGGAATTTTTTCACCCGCCAGCCCGGAGAGGTAACATAATCCACCTGCTCTTTAAAACGGCGCTTTTCCTGCACCATGATGAAAACGGTACGGCGGGCCAGGGAGTTGATGTCCGGGTTGCCGCCCGAGCCGGTAAAACGCACTTTGGGGCTAAAGTAGTCGCCAATGCAGGTGGTATTCACATTGCCGTACTTGTCAATCTCGGCGCCGCCTAAAAAGGCCAGATCCACCACGCCGCGCTGTAGCTGGCCGAAGACATCAAACAGGCCGGAAGCGCAGGAGGCTTGATATTCGCAGCGGGCGTCGCCCACACTGGCCGGCAGGTGGGCGGGGCGTCCGTCCATGGAGCCCGCTTCGTAGATAATTGAAGCATGGGGAGCGGTGGTCTTCTGGGCCAGGGTGACGGCCAGCATGGGTAAGCCGGTACCGGCGAATACCACTTC
Source organism: Desulfurispora sp. (assembly GCF_052744395.1). Lineage (NCBI taxonomy): Bacteria > Bacillati > Bacillota > Clostridia > Eubacteriales > Desulfurisporaceae > Desulfurispora > Desulfurispora sp. The sequence goes on from NZ_JBRAJI010000002.1 coordinate 28,424, forward strand.
GCCGTCCCGCACTTCCCGGGCCCCCGCCACGGCTAGCAGATCGATAACTTTAAAATCGCCGATTCTGGCTTCCTGATGGTTGTTCAGCATTATCTGGCACCCCGCTTTACATGTGTGCTGTATTTGTAGGAAGAATTGGCCCGCAAAGTGTCCAGGCGGCCAAAGCCCAGCTTGTACAGGTATTCGTTGAAGTCGCCCACTTTGAGGATCCATTCTTCCGCCCAGGCGTCAAACCCTTCCTGGGTTTTGGTCTTGTTGTAGAAATCGCGGATAAAAGCGCCGTCCACTTCGTAGTAGCCGAAGCAGCCGGTGGGATGGGCGCCCCAGGGTTGCTCCACGATGGCATCCACCAGATAGTGGGGGATCAGGTTGGCCGTGGGTTCGCGGCGAATTACTTCCTCGGGTACAATCTCTTCAGCTACAACAATAAGGGTTTTGGCGGCTTTCATGGCTTCGGCATCCGAATAGCGCTGGCCCATCACCCGCACAGTGCCCTGGTCGCCCACCTGCTGCACGTGGGCAATACACACGTCGGGGCGGGCGGCCGGTACCAGAATAATATCTCCCTCTTCGCCGTAGAACGGGTCTTTGGCATAAGAAAATTTCTGGCGGGGGATGACCGGATTCTGTCCCTGGCGCAGGCCGTGTTTGCCCAGCACATCATACTTGGGGTTTAAAATGTCCGTGCCCAGAGAAGCCCGGGTGGGCAGGAAAGGTACGCCGATAGCGCCGGCCATCAGGCGCATTACCATGTGCACGTGGCTGTAATCCTCGACAATCAGTTCACCGCTCTGCAGTTTGCGGGCCATATTGGCGCCCAGCTTGCCGAACAGTTCATGGCCAATCCAGCAGGACTCAAAAATTTTCACACAGCCGGCGCCGATGAGTATCTCGCCGTGTGTGCCCGAGTTGACCTCAATCAAGTGCAGGTTTCTTTTTCTCTGGCGGACAATCTCGTAAACCGCGGCCATGGGCCGGCGCCAGATGGTAAAGCCGCTGAAGGTGATGGAATCGCCGTCCTTGATCAATTCCACCGCTTCGGCTATGGTCATGCGCTTATCTTTCAAAGACATGCGCTGTTCCTCCTTAAAAATATCTTCAACAGGTGAAAGATTTGCGATATAATTAATTGAGCAATACTGTATCCGCCCCAGGGCGGTTTTTTTATGGTACCTGGTACAGTATTATATATATCTGTGTATAAATTGTAAATATTCAGCCGGATGTTTTCCCGGCGGGTTACATTTTCATTAGCTGCTTGGCAATCACAATGCGCTGGATCTGGTTGGTGCCTTCATAAATCTGGGTGATCTTGGCATCGCGCATCATGCGCTCCACCGGATACTCCCGGCAATAACCGTAGCCGCCCAGGATCTGCACGGCATTAGTGGTGACCATCATGGCCGTGTCGGTGGCGTACATCTTGGCCATGGAAGCTTCTTTGGTGAAGGGCAGACCCATATCCTTCATCCGGGCAGCGCGGTAAACCAGCATGCGGGCTGCATCAATCTGGGTGGCCATGTCGGCCAGCATGAAGCCAACCGCCTGGTGTTCAATGATCGGTTTGCCGAACATGACTCTTTCTTTGGCGTAAGCCAGAGCCACATCCAAGGCGCCCTGGGCAATGCCCAGGCCCTGGGCGGCGATACCGATCCGGCCGCTGTCCAGCAGGGCCATGGCTACTTTAAAGCCTTCGCCTTCCACACCCAGCAGGTTTTCCCGGGGCACTCTGGCGTTGTCAAAGATCAACTCGGTGGTCTGGGAGGCATTCAGTCCCATTTTTTCCTCTCGCTTGCCTACGGAAAAGCCCGGTGTGTCTTTGTCCACCAGCAGGCAGCTGATGCCTTTATAGCCTTTGCTGCCCGCCTCGGTGCGGACAAAGGTGACATAGACATCGGCCACACCGCCGTTGGTGATGAAGATCTTGTTGCCGTTGACAATGTAGTGGTCGCCTTCCAGCCGGGCTGAGGTGGACAGGTTGGAAGGATCGGAACCGGCATTGCTCTCGGTCAGGGCAAAAGCGCCAATCCACTGTCCGGAGGCCAGTTTGGGCAGATATTTTTTCTTTTGCTCTTCCGTACCGAAAAGCAGAATGGGCATGGTGCCTACCGAAGTGTGTACGGCCAGGATGACACCGGTAGAAGCGCAGGCCCGGGAGATTTCTTCAATGGTAATAATATAAGAAAGGAAATCACAACCGGCGCCGCCCCATTCTTCCGGAATGGGTACGCCCATCAGGCCCAGTTCGCTCATTTTGCGAATGTTTTCCCAGGGAAACTCGTGGGTTTTGTCATAATGAGCCGCCCGGGGGGCCAGCTCGTTCTGAGCCAGCTTGCGCACCATCTCACGCATCATCAATTGTTCTTCGGTTAGATGTAGTGGCATGTTCATCCTCCTAAATAATATCTAGTCTACTCTGACCAGAATGGCATCGCCCTGAGCTGCCCCGCTGCATATGGCGGCGATGCCCAGCCCGCCGCCGCGACGGCGCAGCTCATAAACCAGCGTCATCAGGATACGGGCTCCACTGGCGCCAATGGGGTGTCCAAAGGCTACCGCTCCGCCGTTGACATTGACCCGGTCATGAGGCAGACTGGCGATTTTGCTGCTCACCAGCGCCACGGCGGCAAAAGCTTCATTAACTTCGAACAGATCAATCTGCTCGGCTTTCAGGCCTTTTTGAGCCAGCAGTTTGTTGATAGATAGGCCGGGAACCGTGGCGATATATTGAGCTTCCTGGGAAACCGAGGCATGACCCAGGATGGTGGCCAGCGGTCTTAAGCCCAGCTCCCGGGCCTTTTCATCCGACATGATCACCAGGGCACCTGCTCCGTCGTTGACTCCGGGCGCATTGCCGGCTGTGACCGTGTTTTCCGGGTCAAAGACGGGGGGCAGGCGGCGCAGCGCCTCCAGGCTGGTGTCGCGGCGCGGACCCTCGTCCTGGCGGATCACCACCGGGTCACCTTTCTTCTGGGGAATGGAAACCGGGATGATCTCATCATTCAACCGGCCGGCGTCCATGGCCTCCAGGGCCAGGCGGTGGCTGCGCAGGGCCCATTCGTCCTGTTCTTCCCGGCTGATGCCGTATTCCCTGGCTACTACACCGCCGTGAATGGCCATGTGGCGGTTGTAGAAGGCACACCACAGTCCGTCGTGCACCATCAGGTCAATCAGTTTGCTGTCCCCCATGCGCAGGCCCCAGCGGGCCCGGGCGAAATAGGGGGCGTTGCTCATGCTTTCCATGCCGCCGGCGACGATGATGTCGGCATCGCCGGCCCGGATGATCTGGTCGCCCAGGGTAACGCTGCGCAGGCCGGAAGCGCAGACCTTGTTGATGGTCTCCGAGGGCACCTCCCAGGGCAGGCCGGCCAGGCGGGTGGCCTGCCGGGAAGGGATCTGTCCGCACCCTCCCTGGAGCACCATGCCCATGAGTACATTTTCCACCTGTTCGCCGCTGATACCGGCCCGGGTTATCGCTTCCTTAATTACCAGGCCTCCCAGCTGTACAGCGGGCAGGGGGCTGAGACCGCCGCCCAGTCTGCCGAAGGGGGTACGGGCCGCGCTGACAATTACGGTTTGTCGCAATTTATTTTACCGCTCCTTTCGCAAGATGTGTCTGTGATGCCTGGCGCGTTGTTGTGCTGGCGGAAAAAAGGTAAAGTTACGGGTAGCGTTCACCTCCTCCCGGGTGTTGAAAGGGGATGGAGTTATCTTCAGCAGCGAATGCTGCGCGGGGGCATGGTGACTTCAGCGGATTATAAAGCAAGTGTCGTGCCAAAAAGTGAGAGCGGCAGCGGCAGGTTCAGAAATTTAAAAAAGCTAGAATTTATAGTAAAAGTCAGAAATGGGTGTCTTTTTAAAGGGGTACCGCTGTGTTTAACCGGTGGACAGGTGTAAATGTTGTAGTCAGGGCCAGGTAAACATGGTGTCCCCAACGGGTATAATGGTGATGTAGTTAAAAACTTTTTATGTTGGTCAGACCGGTCGGTGGTTGAAATATGACCTGGATTCAAGGTAAAATACTATACTGGCTGAAATTGTTACGGGCGGTTAATCCAGGAACAATGTGGGGGATGAAAAAGGCGAGCACATATTTGTACCGTTAAAGAGGAAATACCTATGCCGCTGTAGAATACTCATAAAGCAATTGCCTGCTATCGGGTATGAGTATTGCGTAAAGAAAAAATTCAAGGGGGACCAGTGTTCAAGATGAAGGCGACCGCGGAGAGAATAGAGAAAAACACTGTGCTGCTGGAAGTGGAAGTTGAACCGAGCCAATTTGAGCAAGCTGTGGATAGAGCTTATCGCAAGCTGGTTCATAAAGTAAGTATTCCCGGCTTTCGCAAAGGCAAGGCGCCCCGGGTTATTTTTGAAAGATTTGTGGGTAAAGAAGTGCTGATGAATGAAGCGGTGGAACTGGTGGTGCCCGATGCCTACCAGCAGGCGGTACAGGACACCGGTGTGGAGCCGGTGGCTCCCCCCGAGCTGGAGGTAGTGCAGCTGGAGGACGGCAAGCCTTTTGTTTTCAAAGCCAGGATTGTGGTTAAACCCGAAGTAAAGTTGGGACAATATAAGGGCCTGGAAGTGTCAACACCCGATGTTACTGTTACGGATGAAGACATTGATAACGAACTGAAAAAGTTGCAGAATCGCTACGCCCGCCTGCTCACGCTGGAAGAAGGCCAGGTGCAGAATGGTGATCTGGTGTCCATTGACTTTGAAGGTAAAATTGACGGTGAACCTTTTGCCGGCGGGCAGGCCAGTGACTATACCCTGGAGATCGGTTCCCGCACCTTCATTGAGGGCTTCGAAGAACAGCTCGTGGGCATGAGCGTGGGTGAGACGCGCGATATCAACGTGCGCTTCCCGGATGATTACGGCAAAGAAGAACTGGCGGGCAAAGATGCCGTCTTCACGGTTACAGTCAAGCTGATCAAGCGCAAGGAACTATCTCCGCTGGATGACGAGTTTGCCAAAGATGTCAGCGAGTTTGATACCCTGGCCGAACTGCGGGAAGATATTGCCGGCAAACTGCAGGAAGCCGCCCGGGAGAAGGCTGATGCCCAGGTGAAACAGCAGGTGCTGGAAAAGGCCGTGGCCCAGGCCGAAATGGACATTCCGGAGGAAATGATTGCCGCTCAGACCGAGGAAACCTTGCAAAACATGGAGACCAGATTGCTCAATCAGGGACTTTCCCTGGACAATTATCTTCAGTATACTAACAGTAACCGGGATGAATTAAGGGTCAAAATGCGTGAAGATGTAATCAGCAACATTAAGCAAAGCCTGGTGCTGGAAGCGGTGGCCCGGGCCGAGGGTCTGGGAGTGTCCGAGGAGGAAGTGGACGCCGAGATCAACAAAATGAGCGAGCGTTTAAGACAGGATGCAGCAGTGGTGCGCAAAATTCTGGAAGCCAGGGGACAGCTTGGTGCGGTCAAGGAAAACCTGCTGCGGGAAAAAGCCCTGCAGCTTCTAGCCGACAGCGCCGTTTACGTTTAAATAGCGACCTCAATCATGCCAACTGGTCAGGGCAGTTTATTTGGTGAATATAATACACAGGAGGCGAATTTAAAGAGTGTCCAGCCTGGTACCCATTGTTGTAGAACAGACCAACCGCGGTGAGAGGGCGTATGATATATACTCCCGCCTGCTCAAGGACAGGATTATTTTTATCGGCGGGCCGATAGACGATTATGTGGCCAACCTGGTCATTGCCCAGATGCTTTTCCTGGAGGCCGAGGATCCGGAAAAGGACATTCACGTTTACATCAATTCTCCGGGTGGTGTGGTAACCGCGGGTATGGCCATCTATGACACCATGCAGTACGTTAAACCGCCGGTTTCCACCATCTGCCTGGGTCAGGCGGCCAGCATGGGCTCTTTCCTGCTGGCGGCGGGCACCAAAGGCAAGCGCTACGCCCTGCCCTACGCCCGCATCATGATCCACCAGCCCCTGGGTGGCGTGCAGGGGCAGGCTACCGATATTGATATTCACGCCCGCGAGATATTGCGCATGAAAGATACCCTGAACAAGTTGCTGGCACAGCATACCGGTCAGCCTCTGGAAAGGATTGCCCGGGATACCGAACGCGATTACTTCATGTCGGCCCAGGAGGCCAAAGAATACGGCATCATTGATGAGGTGTTCGACGTTCGGAAGCAAAGGTAAAAGAGGTGGGAAAATGTTCAATGAAAAGGGTCAGCTGAAGTGTTCATTCTGCGGCAAGTTGCAGGATCAGGTGAAGAAGCTGGTTGCCGGTCCCGGGGTATATATTTGCGACGAATGCATTGAGCTGTGCAACGAAATCATCGAAGAAGAACTGAGCGAAGATATTGGTCTGGATCTGGGTGACATTCCCAAGCCGCGGGAGATCAAGGAGATCCTTGATCAGTACGTCATCGGCCAGGAACAGGCCAAAAAATCGCTGGCCGTGGCGGTTTACAACCACTATAAGCGGATTAACCTGGGCGGCAAAATAGACGATGTGGAGTTGCAAAAAAGCAACATTATCATGCTTGGACCGACGGGTAGCGGCAAAACACTGCTGGCCCAAACATTGGCCCGCCTGCTCAATGTACCCTTTGCTATTGCCGATGCCACCTCGCTTACCGAAGCCGGTTATGTTGGCGAGGACGTAGAAAACATCTTGCTCAAGCTGATTCAGGCCGCTGACTACGATGTGGAGCGGGCCGAAAAGGGCATTGTCTACATTGATGAAATTGATAAAATCGCCCGCAAGTCAGAGAACCCTTCCATTACCCGCGATGTTTCGGGAGAAGGTGTGCAGCAGGCTCTGCTGAAAATCCTGGAAGGGACTGTGGCCAGCGTTCCCCCGCAGGGCGGCCGCAAGCACCCGCACCAGGAATTCATCCAGCTGGATACTACCAACATCCTGTTTATCTGCGGCGGGGCTTTTGATGGGATTGAAAAGATCATCCAGAACCGCATTGGTAAGAAGACCATGGGCTTCGGCGCCGAGATTCAGTCCCGCAAGGAGATGAAAATTGGCGAGATCTTAAGCCACATCATGCCCGAGGACCTGCTCAAGTTCGGCCTGATCCCCGAGTTCGTGGGCCGGGTGCCCATTATTGTCACCCTGGACGCTCTGGACGAGGAGGCGCTGGTGCGCGTATTGACCGAGCCGCGCAATGCTCTGACCAGGCAGTATGAGAAACTCTTTGAAATTGATGGGGTTACCCTGGAGTTTCAGCCCGATGCGCTGCGCACAGTAGCCCAGGAGGCGCTCAAGCGTAAAACCGGGGCGCGGGGCCTACGGGCCATTCTGGAAGAAATTATGCTGGAAGTGATGTACGACGTGCCTTCGCGGGAGGATGTTTCCAAGGTGGTCATCACCCGGGACACCATCCTGCGCAAGGAAAAACCGCTGATTATGTCGGTGGACCGCAAAAAGAAAAAGGAAGTAACCGCATAGGACAGCAGGGGAATAAACCAGTGCGAAAAGCAGCGGCGGCCGTGCCCAGCGCCGCTGCTTTCTTTTGCCCGGGAGCAGGCATAAAACAAGCAAAATTTAGCAATAATACCGGTATACAGTCAAGGGAGGTCTGGAGCAGTGCGTGATAGCGGTATGGCCATTGGCAACCTGCTCATATTCGTGCAAGTTATTCTGGGAGTAATCATAGGCATGTATATTTTCCACCTGCTGCGCTCCCAGCCCGGCGGCAAACAGTCCCCGGTGCGGGAAAACAGCCGGGAGGCCGAGAAGATCAGAAAACTGCGCCAGATCAGCCTGACCGAGCCGCTGGCGGAAAAAACCCGGCCCCAGATGTTCAGCGAAATTATCGGTCAGGAGGACGGCATTAGAGCCCTGCAGGCGGCCCTGTGCGGTCCCAACCCGCAGCATGTGATCATCTACGGGCCGCCCGGAGTGGGCAAGACGGCAGCCGCCCGGCTGGTGCTGGAGTACGCCCGCCAGAATCCACTTTCGCCCTTTAAGCAGGAGGCCCGGTTTGTGGAAATCGACGCCACTACGGCCCGCTTCGACGAGCGGGGTATCGCCGACCCGCTGATCGGGTCGGTGCACGACCCCATCTACCAGGGAGCCGGCCCGCTGGGCCTGGCCGGGGTGCCCCAGCCCAAGCCGGGTGCCGTGACCCGGGCCCACGGCGGGATCCTATTTATTGATGAAATTGGTGAACTGCACCACATCCAGTTAAACAAGCTGCTCAAAGTAATGGAAGACCGGCGGGTGATGCTGGAAAGCGCTTATTACAACCCCGACGATACCAATATACCCGCCTATATCCACGATATATTTCAAAACGGCTTGCCGGCCGATTTTCGCCTGGTCGGTGCCACGACGCGCCAGCCCGAGGAAATTCCCCTGGCCATTCGCTCCCGCTGCCTGGAGGTTTTTTTTCGCGCCCTGACGCCGGATGAAATCGAACTCATAGCCGCCAACGCCGCGCGACGGGTGGGCATGCCGCTGGAAGCCGGAGCCCGGGAGCTGATCTCCCGCTATGCCGTCAGCGGCCGGGAAGCAGTGAACATGATCCAGCTGGCCGCCGGGACGGTGCTCACCGAGGGGAGGAGCAGCATTACCCGGGCTGATGTGGAATGGGTGATCAGCAGCGGTCAGTATACCCCCCGGCTGGAGAAAAAGGTTTCCTCCCGGCCCCAGGTGGGAGTGGTGAACGGGCTGGCGGTGGTGGGGCCGGGGCAGGGAGTGCTGCTGGAAATTGAAGCCACGGCCATACCGGCCGCGTCCGGTGCGGGCCGGCTGGTGGTTACCGGTGTGGTGGAGGAGGAAGAGCTGTCCGGCCGGGGCAGGCGGTCCCGGCGCAAGAGCAGTGCCCGCAGTGCGGTGGAAAATGTGCTCACCGTGCTGGATTCGCTGACCAGCCTGCGCCCTTACGATTACCACCTGCATGTCAATTTTCCCGGTGGCATACCGGTGGATGGCCCTTCAGCCGGCATTGCCGTGGCTACCGCCGTATATTCGGCCATCAAAAAGGTGCCCGTGGACAACCTGGTGGCCATGACCGGGGAACTGTCCATAAAAGGCAATATATTGCCGGTGGGCGGCGTCGTGGCTAAAGTGGCCGCTGCCCGCCAGGCGGGTGTAAAAAAGGTAATCATCCCGTTTTTAAACTACCAGGAGCTGTTTCAAAAGTGGACCGACATTCAGGTGGTCGGTGTCTACACCTGGCAGGATGTGTTGAGCACTCTGGGCTGGGCGGAAAATGTCCCAGCGGTAGCAATAAACAGCAACCTGCCCGTATGCCTGACGTAAACCCGGTTTTTGCCGGGTTTACGTCATTTGTGTCAGTTATTGCTATAGCGGTACTGCAGTCTGTATGATAGAATAATATATACTTTGGCGAACCAGTTGGTTGACCCGTTGGTCATCATCAGGGAGGTGTTGTAATGAACGGGCAAATACTGGAGTTACCTTTGCTACCCCTGCGCGGCATACTGGTTTTCCCATACATGATTGTTCACCTGGACGTAGGTCGTCATAAATCGGTTCAGGCCATTGAAGAAGCCATGTCCGGGGACAAAGCCATCTTCCTGGCCACCCAGAAAGATGTGCACAATGAAGAACCCGGGGAAGAGGATATCTACCCGATTGGCATAGTGGCCGAAGTCAAGCAACTGCTCAAGCTGCCCGGCGGCACCATTCGCATTCTGGTGGAAGGCGTGGCCCGGGCCAGAATACTGCGCTATGTAGCCCAGGAACCTTATTTCCTGGTGCAGGTGGAGCAGCTTTCCGAAGAAAGCCGCAAGACACCCGAAGTCGAGGCGCTGATGCGCAATCTGACCTACAGCTTTGAACAGTATGTCAAGCTCTCCAAAAAAATACCCCCGGAAACCATGGTGGCAGTGGCCAACCTGCAGGATCCGGGACGGCTGGCCGATATTGTGGCCTCGCACCTGCCCTTGCGCCTGGAAGAAAAACAAAGCGTGCTGGAAGCCCTGGATGTGGCCAGGCGCCTGGAAAGACTGTGCGCACTGGTGAGCAAGGAACTGGAAATTGTCGAGCTGGAGCGCAAGATCAGCATTCGCGTGCGCAAGCAGATGGAGAAAACCCAGAAGGAATATTACCTGCGAGAGCAAATCAAGGCCATCCAGAATGAATTGGGAGAAAGAGACGAGCGCCTGGCCGAAGGGGAAGAATACCGGCGCAAGATTGCCCAGGCCAAACTGCCCAGAGAGGTGGAGGAAAAGGCGCTCAAGGAAGTGGAACGCCTGGAGAAAATGTCGCCCATGGCCGCCGAGGTCACCGTGGTGCGCAACTACCTGGACTGGCTGGTGGCCCTGCCCTGGAGCAAGAGCACTCGCGACCGGCTGGATCTGACCCAGGCCGAGAAAATTCTGGAAGAAGACCATTACGGGCTGCAGGAGCCCAAGGAGAGGATTCTGGAGTACCTGGCCATCCGCAAGCTGGCCAGAAAGCTCAAAGGGCCGATCATCTGCCTGGTGGGACCGCCCGGTGTGGGCAAGACCTCGCTGGGTCGCTCCATCGCCCGGGCCCTGGATCGCAAATTTGTGCGCATCTCCCTGGGCGGCGTGCGGGATGAGGCCGAGATCCGCGGTCACCGCCGCACCTATGTAGGGGCCCTGCCCGGCCGGATCATTCAGGGGATGAAAAATGCGGGCACCAAAAACCCGGTCTTTCTGCTGGACGAAATTGATAAGATGAGCAGCGATTTCCGCGGCGACCCGGCTTCGGCGCTGCTGGAAGTGCTGGATCCCGAGCAGAACAACACTTTCAGCGACCACTATATTGAGGTGCCCTTCGATCTGTCCAATGTCATGTTCATCACCACGGCCAATGTCAAGTACAACATTCCCCGGCCGCTGCTGGACCGCATGGAACTGATTGAAATACCCGGTTACACCGAGGAGGAGAAGCTGCAGATTGCCCTGCGCCACCTGGTGCCCAAGCAGGTCAAGGAGCACGGTCTATCTCCGGACAACTTTACGGTTTCGGAGAAGGCTCTGCGGCGCATCATCCGCGAGTACACGCGGGAGAGCGGTGTGCGTAACCTGGAGCGCAAAATAGCTGCCCTCTGCCGCAAGGCGGCCCGGCAGATTGTTACCGGCAAAGCAGAAAAAGTGAAGATTACCGCCCAGAATATAGAAACCTACCTGGGCATGCCCCGCTACCGCTACGGCATGGCCGAGCAGGAAGATCAGGTGGGCGTGGCCACCGGTCTGGCCTGGACCGAGGTTGGGGGCGATACTCTGGCGGTGGAAGTGACGCTGTACCAGGGCAGTGGCAAGCTCACCCTGACCGGCAAGCTGGGCGAAGTGATGCGCGAGTCGGCCCAGGCCGCCTACAGCTATGTGCGCAGCCGGGCCGCCGAGCTGAATATTGACCGGGAAATGTTTGAGAAGTATGATGTGCACATTCACCTGCCCGAAGGAGCCATTCCCAAAGATGGACCTTCCGCCGGCATCACTCTGGCCTGTGCTCTGGCTTCGGCCCTCACCGGCCGCAAAGTGCGCTGCGATGTGGCCATGACCGGCGAGATCACCCTGCGCGGCCGGGTGCTGCCGGTGGGCGGCATCAAAGAAAAAGTGCTGGCGGCGCACCGCGCCGGTATTAAAACCGTGCTATTGCCCCAAGATAATAACAAAGACCTGGAAGAAATTCCGGCCAATGTGAAGCGCCATCTGGAATTTAAGCTGGTAACCCATATGGATGAGGTGCTGGAGGTGGCGCTGCAGCCGGCCGAAAGCGATGATGAGAACGCTGCGGTGGGCAACCTGCCCGAGCTGCTGCCGCCCGAGGTGGCGGGCTACCAGCCGGTGATTGCCCCCGGGGGAGGAACCCAGATCCATTCATGAAGATCCTGAGTGCCGAGTTTGTCAAAAGTGCTGTATCCTTAAAACAGTGCCCGGATACCGCCCTGCCGGAAGTGGCAGTATCCGGGCGTTCCAATGTGGGCAAGTCGTCTCTGATCAACAAACTGGTGCGGCGGCAGGGTCTGGCCAAATCCAGCAAAACTCCCGGCCGGACCAGGGCGCTGAATTTCTTCCTGATCAACCGGAGCTTCCATCTCGTGGACCTGCCGGGTTACGGTTATGCTGCCGTTTCGGAAGAGATGAAGCAGCAGTGGGGTGCCATGATTGAGGAATACCTGCTCCAGCGCTCGCAGCTGCGGGGCGTGCTGCTGCTGCTGGATATCCGCCACACGCCCGGCCAGCACGACCGGCAGCTCTGGGAGTGGCTGGTCTACTACCGGGTGCCCGCCGTGCTGGTGGCCACCAAGGCGGACAAGCTCTCCGGCAACCAGAAGACGAAGCAACTGGCTGTGATTAAGCACACATTACAGTTGCCCGAGGAACAGCCGCTAATCCCCTTTTCTGCCCGCACCGCGGAGGGTCTGCCCCAGTTGTGGAAGCAGATTGAGCTGCTCTTGAAAATGCCCGCCCGGGGGGAGTAACCGGTATGTTATTTCTTTTCCGGTGTTAACCGGGCCTGCTGCAGGGCGGTGCGGGCCAGATCCTGAAAAATCAGGCCATCCGGCAGGGATACCTTTTCGCTGCTGGCCTGCAGGATTTTCTCTAGCATTTTCCACTCGCCGGCAGCGGCCAGCGGGCGGTCATACCACCATCCGCCACTATGAGCCTCCTGCAGCAGGGCCGGGCTGAAGGCCGGCACCGGCTGCGCGGGCTCCCTCTGCAGGGCGGTGCGGATCTGGTCCGGATCGTTTTGCTGCAGCCACTGCTGGGAACGGTAGAGGGCGTTGACCAGGGCCTGCAGGGCCGCTTTCTTTTCCTGCAGTGCCTGGCGGGTGGTGACGCAGGTTGCGGCGGGAAAACGGCCGGTGAAACTGTCCAGCCGGGCCAGCGGGTAGATCCCGGGCTCGCTCTGGGCATATACTTCTTCAGCGGGCAGGACGGCATAATGGGCCAGGCGCGTTGTGACAATGGCCCGCCGCACCTGGACGGGGATGCTGTCATAAAGCAGCACACTGGCAAAGGGCCGCAGGCCATTTTGCTGCAGGATATACCGGAGCAGGATGCTGTCCTGTTCGGTGTCCGTACCGGTCAGGATGGAGCGATCTTTCAGATCGGTCCAGGCAAAACCGGGCGTATTTTCCGCCCCTACCAGGTAGATGGCCGGACTGGCGGCTATGGCGGCGATGAAAACCGGCCGGCCGCCCTGCGCTAGCCCTGCAGCGGTTTCCATTACCGGTAAAAGCTCCAGACTGTGCACCAGGGCCACATCGGCCTCTTTTTTTTGTACTTTTTCCCAGGCCGCTGCACTGGAAGGGCAGGCCATCTGGCTGATGGTCAGATGTTCCTGGCTGGCGTACCCCAGCGGTACCATCAGCAGGTGCGGCAGACTGGTGATGTTCGGGGGAGGTACGGCCACCCGCAGGGTGTATCCGGCAAACTCCCGGTCCTTTCCCCACCAGAACAGATAATAGGAAAGCACGGCCAGCGCGGCGCTGAGCAGCACCATGAGCAGGGCCGGCAGGCGGTAGCGCATGGCTCAAGACACCTCCTCCCGCACTATATTTATTGGGCGACGCCCGGTAATATGACCGGAGGCAGGGAAATCACTTGACACTTTCCGGCCGGTTTGGTTAAGATAAACCTGAATTGCGGGCTGGCAGGCTCCTTTTCGTCAAAACACGAAAGGGGCTTTTCTCTATTTGTTGAATTCCTATGATTGTAAATCACGGGGGAAGGAGTAGAATACGGATGGATAAAGAAACGGGTTTTAATATGCCCAAAACCTATAACCCGCAGGATGTGGAAGACCGGTGGTACCGCTACTGGGAGGAGAGCGGCTTTTTTCACGCCACGCCGGATGGAGATAAAGAACCCTTTTGTATAGTGATGCCACCGCCCAATGTGACCGGTCAGCTGCATATGGGACACGCTCTGGACAATACGCTGCAGGACATCCTCACCCGCTGGCGGCGTATGCAGGGCTATAATACCCTCTGGCTGCCCGGCACCGACCATGCCGGTATCGCTACCCAGGCCAAAGTGGAGGAACAGCTGGCCAGAGAAGGCCTGAACAAATATGATCTGGGCCGGGAGAAGTTCCTGGAGCGGGTGTGGGAATGGAAGCGGCAGTACGGGGGGCGCATCACCACCCAGCTGCGCCGCCTGGGAGCCTCCTGTGACTGGCAGCGGGAGCGCTTCACCATGGATGAAGGTTGTTCGGCGGCGGTGCGGGAGGTTTTTGTGCAGCTGTACGAGCGCGGGCTGATTTACCGCGACTACTACATTACCAACTGGTGTCCCCGCTGCCACACCACCATTTCGGATATAGAAGTGGAACACCTGGAAAAACCCGGCCAGCTGTACTATGTGCACTATCCCTTGAAAGACGGCAGCGGCGGCATCACCGTAGCCACCACCCGGCCGGAAACCATCCTGGGCGATGTGGCCGTGGCCGTGCATCCGGAAGACGAGCGTTACCGGCACCTGGTAGGTAAGACCCTGGTGCTGCCTCTGGTGGGGCGGGAGATACCGGTAATTGCTGACGAGTATGTGGACCCGGCTTTTGGAACCGGCGCGGTGAAAATTACCCCCGCTCATGATCCCAATGACTTTGAGGTAGGCCAGCGCCACGGTTTGCCCCAGGTCATCGTGATCAACAAGGATGCGGTGATGACGGCCGAGGCGGGCGTCTACCAGGGCCTGGACCGCTGGGAGTGCCGCAAGAAGCTGGTGCGGGATCTGGAAAGCCAGGGGTATCTGGTAAAGATTGACGACCACAACCATGCCGTGGGGCACTGTTACCGCTGCAACACGGTTATTGAGCCCATGCTCTCCAAACAGTGGTTTGTGCGCATGAAGCCGCTGGCCGGGCCGGCTATTCAGGTGGCCGAGAGCGGGCGGGTGAAATTCATACCGGAACGGTTTACCAGGATTTATTTGAACTGGCTGGAGAACATCCGGGACTGGTGCATCTCCCGCCAGCTGTGGTGGGGCCACCGCATTCCGGTCTGGTACTGCGCGGACTGCGGGGCCACCATCGTATCCCGGGACGATCCCGCCCGCTGCAGCGGCTGCCAGGGCAGTAATCTAACCCAGGATCCTGATGTGCTGGACACCTGGTTTTCTTCCGCCCTGTGGCCTTTTTCCACCCTGGGCTGGCCCAACCAGACCGTGGATCTGGCCTGCTATTACCCCACCACCGTACTGGTCACCGGGCGGGACATCATCTTTTTCTGGGTGGCCCGGATGATTTTCAGCGGGCTGGCTTTTATGAACGATGTTCCCTTCCGCCATGTGTTCATCCACGGTCTGGTGCTGGATGCCATGGGGCGCAAGATGAGCAAGTCCCTGGGCAACGGGGTGGACCCCATTGATGTAATTGAGAGCCACGGTGCCGACAGCCTGCGCTTCATGCTGGTGACGGGTAACACGCCGGGCAATGACCTGCGCTTCCACTTTGAAAGGCTGGATGGGGCGCGCAACTTTGCCAACAAAATCTGGAACGCTTCGCGCTTTGTGCTGATGAATCTGCAGGATTACCAGCCCGGTCAGGTGCCGGAGCGGGAGAAACTGCTTCTGGCCGACCGCTGGATTATCAGCCGCCTGCAGCAGGTGATTGGGGAAGTTACGGAGTATCTGGAAAAATACGAACTGGGTGAAGCGGCCCGCGTGCTGTATGATTTCATCTGGAGTGAGTTCTGCGACTGGTATATCGAGCTGGCCAAGCCGCGTCTGTACCGGTCGGAAGGCGAGCAGCGCCAGGTGGCCCAGTATGTGCTGGCCAGCGTGCTCAAGACCACGCTGGAATTGCTGCATCCCTTCATGCCCTTTATCACCGAGGAGATCTGGCAGCGCCTGCCGGGGCATGGACAGACCATCATGAAGGCACCCTGGCCCAAACCGGCCTCTCTGTATCGCGATCCGGTCGCCGAGCAGCAGATGGATGTGCTGGTGGAGATTATCCGTTCTATCCGGCATATCCGCAGTGAGATGAATGTGCCGCTGGGCAAACAGGCTGACGTGGTGCTGCTCTGTCCGGACGCCGGAACCAGAAGCCTGCTGGAGTCCTGCCGGGCCGACATTGATCATCTGGCTACAGCCCGGACGACGATAGTGGCGGAAATGGCCAGCAGGCCGGAACAGGCGGCCCATGCTGTGGCCCGCGGTGTGGAAATATACCTGCCGCTGAAAGGGTTGATTGACATAGACCGGGAAAAGGCCAGACTGCAGAAAGAACTGCAGGCAGTGGAGAAGGATCTGGCCCGGGTGAGCGGCAAGCTGGGCAACCAGGGCTTTTTGAGCAAGGCGCCGCCTGAAGTGATTCAGAAAGAAAAGGAAAAAGAGGCCGAACTGTCCGATAAGGCGGCCGCCTTGCAGCGCCGCTTGCAAATGCTGGGCTGATATTGTAAGATAACATAAAATTCATCATTAACGGGGAGCTCATGTTATGGGCTGAGAAAGGGCTTTAAGCACCTGACCCGCAGAACCTGAACGGGGTAATGCCCGCGGAGGGAAGTGCTTGCTGAGGATTTACCAGCG
Source organism: Desulfurispora sp. (assembly GCF_052744395.1). Taxonomy (NCBI): domain Bacteria; kingdom Bacillati; phylum Bacillota; class Clostridia; order Eubacteriales; family Desulfurisporaceae; genus Desulfurispora; species Desulfurispora sp. The sequence goes on from NZ_JBRAJI010000002.1 coordinate 44,892, forward strand.
CATCCTGAAGCCGGGGTGCGCTTTTACTTTTTGGGGGAGTATAAAACAAAGTGAACGGGAGGATGGAGCAATGACCCAGCTGGAAGCGGCCCGGGCCGGTAAGATTACTGAGGCCATGGAGCAGGTAGCTGAAAAGGAAAAAATAGCGGTGCAGGAAGTTTGCCAGGGAGTGGCCCGGGGAGAGATCGTCATTCCCGCCAATGTACGTCATGAAAATATCCAGCCGGCCGGGGTGGGCAAAGGACTGCGGGTCAAGGTGAATGCCAATATTGGTACATCCACCGCTTATCCCGAGTTGGCACCGGAGCTGGAAAAACTGGCTGCGGCGCTGGAGGCGGGCGCGGACAGTGTGATGGATTTGAGCACGGGCGGCGATTTGCCGGCCATCCGGCAGGAGATCATCGCCCGCTGCCCGGTGATGCTGGGCACCGTGCCGGTATACCAGGCCTGGGTGGAGGCGGCCCGGCGCGGTGGGCACATTCTGGACATGAGCGAGGATGAGCTGTTTGCCGTGATTGAGGAGCACGCCCGCAGCGGGGTGGACTTCATCACCGTGCACTGCGGGGTGACCAGTCAGGTGATCCGCACGCTCAAAGAGCAGGGCCGGGTGACCGACATTGTCAGCCGGGGTGGCTCCTTCATGGCCGCCTGGGTGCTCCATCACGGGCGAGAAAACCCGCTCTACAGCCAGTTCGACCGCCTGCTGGAAATCTGCCGGCAGTATGATGTAACCTTAAGCCTGGGGGATGGGCTGCGGCCGGGCGCCCTGGCCGATGCCACCGACCGGGCCCAGGTGGCCGAACTGCTGGTGCTGGGCGAGCTGGTGGACCGGGCCCGCCGGGCCGGTGTGCAGGTGATGGTGGAAGGCCCGGGTCACGTGCCTCTGCACCAGGTCGCGGCCAATATTCAGCTGCAGAAGTCGCTCTGCCAGGGGGCGCCGTTCTATGTGCTGGGGCCGCTGGTGACCGATGTGGCGCCGGGCTACGACCACATTACTTCGGCCATTGGCGGTGCGCTGGCGGCCTGGGCGGGAGCCGACTTTCTGTGCTATGTCACGCCGGCCGAGCACCTGGGACTGCCCACGGTGGAGGACGTCCGGGCCGGGGTGATTGCGGCCCGCATTGCCGGTCATGCCGCCGACATTGCCCGCGGCCTGCCGGGAGCGCTGGAATGGGACCGGGCCATGGCCCAGGCCCGGCGGGCCCTGGACTGGGAAGAGCAGCTGCGGCTGGCTATAGATCCCGTGCGGGCCCGCCAGGTGCGGGAGCAGCGCAACCAGGCCGGAGCCCAGGCCTGCTCCATGTGCGGAGACTTTTGTGCCATGCAGTTGGTGGCCGATTATTTGGGCAAAGATTTTATGCCCTGCTGATTTCTCTAAAGCCCTGCTGACAGGCGGGGCTTTTGCTGTTATCATTGCATTTGAGGGGTAATGATTATTAAAAAAGGAGTTAGCAACAGGTGAACTACCAGCAAGCGCTTGAATTTCTGCAAAACCTAACCAAATTCGGCATAAATTTGGGCCTGGGCCGCATCACCCACCTGCTCGGGCTGCTGGGCAACCCGCAGGAAAAGCTGCAAATCGTCCACATCGGCGGTACCAACGGTAAAGGTTCCACCTCGGCCATGGTGGCTGCCGTCCTGCAGGAGGCGGGCTATCAAACCGGCGTTTTCACTTCCCCGCACCTGCACGACTACACCGAGCGTTATTGCATCAACGGCCGGCCGGCCGACCGGGAGGACCTCGCCGCTCTGCTGACCGAAATGCGGCCATATCTGGAAAAAATGGTTGATGACGGCCTGGAACACCCCACCGAGTTCGAGGTGTGCACAGCGCTGGCCTTCCTCTACTTCTACCGCCGGCAGGTGGACTATCTGGTGCTGGAAGTGGGTCTGGGCGGGGCCATTGATTCGACCAATGTGGTCCACCCGCTGGTTGCGGTGATCACCAATGTGGCCCTGGATCATATGGATTATCTGGGCCAGACCATTGGCGAGATCGCCACGGCCAAAGCGGGGATTATCAAACCAAACACACCCGTGGTAACGGCGGCAACCGGCGAGGCGCTGGATGTGATTCAGGATTTCAGCCGGCGCCATGCCGCCCCCCTGTACGTGGTGGGGCGGGATATTACCTGGCAGGAAAAGTCCTTCCGCTTTGAACGCCAGGTGATTGATGTGCAGGGCCGTTTGGCGATGTACCGGGATCTGGCTTTACCCTTGCCCGGGCGGCACCAGCAGATCAATGCCGCTACGGCGGTGGCGGCGCTGGAGGTATTAATTGAAAAAAGAGCCCGGATCACCCCGCAGCAGCTCCGCTCCGGACTGGCCCGGGTACAGTGGCCGGCCCGGCTGGAAGTGCTGCGCCGCAGTCCCCTGGTGTTACTGGACGGCGCCCACAACCATGCCGGGGCGGCGGCGCTGGCGGCGGCGCTGCGCGATTGTTTCGCCGGCCGGCGCATTCACCTGGTGCTGGGGATGCTGGGAGACAAGGAGCGCAGCAAGGTGTTGGCCGAACTGGCTCCCTGCGCCGCTTCCGTGGTGGTGACCAGACCCAACAGCCCGCGGGCCGGTGATTGGCAGCAGCTGGCGGAGGAGGCGCGGCGCTTTGTGCCGGATGTTCAGGTGGTGGAGGACGTGGCCGGTGCGGTGGAGGCAGCCCTGGGCAGGGCCGGGTCAGAAGACGTGGTTTTGATTACCGGGTCACTCTACATGGTGGGGGAAGCCCGGGAGCTGTTCACCTAAAAATTACCTCAGCGACTTGCCGCCGGGCTGATTTCATTGTAAACTGAAGTTAATGTCAGCACTGGCCTTTGCGGTCAGCGGATTTGGTGGTTGGCACAGGATTATGGGTAAGGCATCTTATCAACCCAAAAGCGTTTGGGTATTGCTCCTGCTTATGACTATGGGCGGGCTGGCCGGCAGTGCTCTGGCCGGCCAGCTGGGTAACTACTGGCCGGTGCTCAGCTCCACGGCTCATTTCGGGCTCAATCCGGCGACGCTGGATCTGCATTTCTTGCGCGTCACCTTCGGTTTTACCATGTCGCTGGGGCCGCTGACGGCCCTGGGCCTTTTCCTGGGCTACTGGGTCTATTCCCGTCTCTGACAGCCGGCCGCAGATACTGTTTCATTGCGCCAGCATCATGGACAAGACATATGTGTTGACCTAACGGGGTGAGAAGTATTGCTCATACTGGCTTCGGCTTCGCCGCGGCGGCAGGAATTGCTCCGCCAGCTGGGAGCCGATTTTGTGGTAAAGACTGCCCGGGTCAGTGAGGATTTTCCGGCTGACTGGCCGCCGGCCCGGGTGGTGGAGATGCTGGCCCTGCGCAAGGCGGCGGCGGTGGCCGGTGAGCTTACCGCCGGGCTGGTGGTCGGGGCCGATACAGTGGTGGTGCTGGACGGGTGCATTATGGGCAAGCCGGCGGACAACCGGGATGCCCTGCGCATGCTGCGCCTGCTGGACGGCAGAACGCACAGCGTGTTCACCGGCCTGGCGGTGGTGGATGCCGCCGGAGGGAAACAGGTTGTGGCGCATGAAGAAACCCGGGTATTTTTTTCCGCACCCGATAAGCGCCAGCTGGCCGACTATGCGGCCAGTACGGAAGTTTTGGATAAGGCCGGCGCCTATGCCGTGCAGGGGCGGGGTGCCAGGTTTGTGCAGCGCATTGAGGGCTGCTATTTTAATGTGGTCGGTCTCCCCCTGGCTCTGCTGAATCAAATACTCTGCCAGGAGTTTTCCTTTATATTGTAAGCCCGGGATGGGCAGGCGGGGACCGGAGCGTTACGGGCGGGTGAGGATGTTGTCCTACCGGGTCACAGTGAAGGACATGCCCCGGGAACTGCGGCCGCGGGAGAAACTCCTGGACTGCGGCGTGGACAGGTTGAGCGACAGCGAACTGCTGGCCATCATCCTGCGCACCGGCAGCCGGGAGAAAAGCGCCATCGAACTGGCCGGCAGCATTATCGCCGCTTTTGGCGGCCTGCGCCAGCTGCTGGACGCCAGCATGGAGGAGCTGTGTGCCATCGGCGGGGTGGGGCTGGCCAAAGCGGCCCAGATCAAAGCGGCGCTGGAGGTAGGGCGCCGGGTGGCCTTGAGCTCGTATGGTTTAAGACCGGTCATTCGCAGCCCGCAGGATGCCGCCGGCATGGTCATGGAAGAAATGCGCCACCTGGACCGGGAACATTTCGTGGTTTTGCTCTTGAATACTAAAAACCAGGTGCTGGCCCGGGAAGTGGTGGCGGTGGGCACCCTTTCCTCGTCCACCGTGCATCCGCGCGAGCTTTTCAAACTGGCCATCCGCCGCAGCGCGGCGGCGGTTATTTTATTGCATAACCACCCCAGCGGCGATCCCTGGCCCAGTCCGGAAGATATTCAGGTGACGCAGCGTCTTTTAGAGGCGGGACGCATTATTGGCATTGAAGTGCTGGATCATATCATCATTGGAGATAATAAGTATATCAGCCTGAAAGCAGAGAATCTGCTGGCATGATCACGCGGCGAAAGGGGCTATATAAATAAATGCGATTTGGTCTGTTTTCCAAAGATATGGGCATTGACCTGGGTACGGCCAACTCCCTGGTCTACGTCAAAGGTAAGGGTATTGTGCTGCGCGAACCGTCCGTGGTGGCCATCCAGCGGGACAACGGTCAGGTCATGGCGGTGGGCGAGGAAGCCAAGCAGATGATTGGCCGTACACCGGGCAACATTGTGGCCATTCGGCCCATGAAAGACGGCGTGATTGCCGATTTTGACACCACCCAGAGCATGATCAAATATTTTATCAACAAGGCCCTGCACGGACGAACCTTTCTGGTCCACCCGCGGGTGGTGGTCTCGGTTCCCTCGGGGGTAACCGCGGTGGAAGAGCGGGCGGTCCGGGAGGCCGCCCTGCAGGCGGGGGCTCGCGAGGCCTACCTGATTGAGGAACCCATGGCCGCCGCCATTGGTGCGGGTTTGCCCGTACACGAGCCCACCGGCAACATGATTGTGGACATCGGCGGCGGTACCACCGAAGTGGCAGTAATCTCCCTGGGCGGTATTGTCACCAGCCGTTCCATCCGCATTGCCGGTGATGAGATGGACGACGCCATCATCCAGCATGTGAAGAAGACTTACAATTTGATGATTGGTGAACGCACAGCCGAAGAAATCAAGATTGAAATTGGCACCGCCTATCCCACCGAGGGGCTGCAGCCTTATGATATCCGGGGACGGGATTTGATCTCCGGCCTGCCCAAGACGGTGACGGTTTCTCCTGAGGAAATTTACAAAGCTCTTTCCGAACCGGTATCGGCCATCCTGGAGGCCATCAAAGCCACCCTGGAACAAACCCCGCCCGAGCTGGCGGCCGACATTATGGACCGGGGCATTGTGATGGCCGGCGGGGGGTCGCTGCTGCGCGGTCTGGATGTGCTGGTCAGCGAACAAACCGGTATGCCGGTCTATCTGGCCGAGGAACCGCTGCTGGCGGTGGCCTACGGCACCGGCCGGGTGCTGGAGAACATTGATGTGCTGCGCAAGGTGCTTATCCAGCCCAAAAAGCTGGCCTGAGAGGGTGTCAAGAAGGTAAAGTTCATAAGTCGGGCCCGGATACTCCAGAATAATTGGGTAGACCGGGTCTTGTTTTTGGGGCAAAATTTTGCTGTAAAGTTGCCGGGCCTGGCGATATAATGTTGTTGTCGCGATTTTTCTGCACGAGGTGAGATCTTTTGAAGGCAAGAGTGCCCTGGCGGGTCCTGGTGATAACCGTCATTCTGGTCATGGCCACATTGTCCCTGATTCGCTATACCGCGCCGGGCCGGGGCGGTTTTACCCCCCTGGAAGCCGCCCTGCGCGATGTAACCGCGCCTGTGGGCAGCGTATTCACCGGGGTGGGACGCGCTCTCGGCCGGGCACTGGCCTTTCCCGCCTCTCTGCCCCGGCTGGCCGGAGAGAACCGGCAGCTCAAGCAGGAGGTGGCGCAGCTCCAGTCGCAGCTGCTGACAGCCCGGGAATATCAGCTGGAAAACCAGCGCCTGAAGCAACTGCTGGATTTTCAGAGCCGGCTGGCTCCGGTGCTGCAGATGCAAACCGTGGCGGCGGCAGTGGCCGGGCGCGATCCGTCTAACTGGTCGGGGATGATCTTGCTCAACCGTGGCTCAGCCAGCGGGATCCGGGCCGGACAGGCGGTGATTACACCGGCCGGGCTGGTGGGCCGGGTGGTGGCGGTCAGCCCGCACAGCGCCCAGGTGCTGCTGATCACTGATCCCCGCAGCGGGGTGGGTGCTTACCTGCAGCAGAGCCGCTCTCCGGGCATTGTACTGGGCCAGGCAGGGGCGATGAGCAGCGTGGTGATGACCCACATCCCCAGCGACGTTCCAGTACAGGAGGGGGATATTGCTCTGACTTCGGGCTTAAGCGGCCTATATCCCAAAGGTGTGCCCATAGGTCGGGTGCGGGGGGTGAGCCGGGAGAGCTCGGGGCTCTTTCAGCAGGCCAGCCTGGATACTTTTGTGGACTTTGAGCGCCTGGAAGAAGTGCTGGTGGTGACCGGCTACCGGCCCGTGACCGTACCGGCCGGTGCCCTGCCCTATCCCTGGGGTGACGGTACCGGCAGCGGTCCGGGATCGCCGGGAGCCATCGGGGCCGGTGAATCGCCGGAACCGGGCGGGAGCAGGCGGTGAACGGCGCTATGCGGATTTTATATTTACTGGGTTATTGTTTGGCGGCACTATTTCTTCAGATGACTCTGTTTGCCGCCTTTGCTCCGGGGGGAATCGTTCCCTGCCTGTACCTGCTGCCCGTGGTTCTGGCCGCCTTCTGGTCGGGTCGGGGGGAAGGGGCGCTGCTGGGTTTGTGGGCCGGCATCCTGGTGGATATTGCGGCGGGATACAATTTGGGGCAGCATGCGCTGGCCACCGCCGCGACAGGGTACCTGGCGGGTCTGGCGCATAACAAGATTTACAAGGAGAGCGCCCTGCTGCTCACCCTGTTCATGTTTTTAGCCGCATTTGTGCATCAGCTGCTGTACTACCTGCTGCTGGGCCTGGCGGGCGTGGCGGTTTCACCTGCTCCGGGTCTGGGGCGGATCATTCTGCCTACCGCATTATATACAGCGCTTTTTGTCCCTTTTTTGTTCCGGTACTTTTACCGCTGGTTTTATCGCAGCCGCTGGCGAGAACAAGAATACTGACAGGCAGGCGGAGGCTCTATGGACAATAAAAAGCTGGAAAAAAAATACCGCGCATTGCTGGTACTCATGGCCATCGGTTTGGGGCTGATCGTCAGCCGTCTGGTTTATTTACAGGTAATCGATGCCGCGCGTTACCAGACCCTGGCTACCATGAACCACGTGCGTCTGGTAACCGTACCCGCCCCCCGGGGCGAGGTTTTTGATCGCCACGGGGGGCGCCTGGTGGCCAACCGGCCGGTGTTTGTGCTGAAAACAGCCAACCGGTCGCTGGACAGCAGGCTGCTGGGTGATTTGCTGGAGCTGATTGGGCAGGATGCCAATTTTCGGGGCAAGATTACTCCCGGAGAGCTGGCAAAAGAATTCCAAAACCGCCTCAAGGCGGCCCGGCCGCACGAGTATATTGTGATTGCCAAGGATGTAACCCGGGAAACCGTAGAGAAGATTATGGAGCAGCAGGAAAAATACCAGAGCATAGTTATAGATGTGGAACCCATCCGTTACTATCCTTTCGGTGACCTGGGCGGTGAGGTTTTCGGCTATGTCCGGGAAATAACGGAAAAGCAGTTGGAAGAACACGCCGACGAGGGATACAAGCTGGGGGATCAGTTTGGGCAGGTGGGGTTGGAGTATACCTTTGAAAGCTATCTGCGCGGTACCGACGGTGCTCATCAGGTAGAGGTGGATGCACAGGGCAAGCCGGTGCGCGACCTGGGTCTGAAGGCGCCCGTACCGGGCAACAACCTGTATCTGACTCTGGACCAGCCATTGCAGCGGGTGGCTCAGGATGCGGTGAGCGAAGCGATCGCCCGGGCCCGGCAACTGGGCTACGCCAAACTGCCGGAAGGAAAATCCATGAGCGGGGCGGCGGTGGTTATGGATGTGCACTCGGGAGCGGTTCTGGCCATGGCCTCCCTGCCTTCCTACGATCTGAATATTTTCTCCGGTCCTCTCAGTCCGGTGGTGTACAGCCAGCTGCTGAGCAGCCGGGCGCTGCGCAATCACGCCATCAGCGATATTTACACGCCGGGTTCCACATTCAAGATGGTGTCCCTGGCCGCCATGCTGGAGAAAGGCATTGTGGACAGGGGGACGGTGATCTCGGACCCGGGTTACTACAAGTATAAAAAAGACTGGAAGCCGGGCGGGCACGGTCTGGTCAGTCCGGTGGAAGCCCTCAAGTATTCCTGTGATACCTTTTTTTACATCTTCGGACCGCGGGCGGGGCCGGAACTGATGCAGGAGTACGCCGATAAATTCGGTTTCGGGCGAGTTACCGGTATCGAACTGCCGGGGGAGGAAAAGGGTTATGTGGCTTCCCGGGAACTGAAGAAAAAGCACTGGGCCGGCGATCCGTGGGAGTCGCAGTGGCATGAATATGACAGTATGGACATGGCCATCGGGCAGCAGGAAACAAAGGTGACCGCGCTGCAGCTGGCCCGGTATGTGGCGGCCATTGCCAACGGGGGTACTCTTTACCGGCCCTATCTGGTGGAAAAAATAACCGCTCCGGATGGCGGGACCATCCACGCTTTCACTCCCCAGGTCATGGGCAAAGTGGATCTGTCGCCGGACACCTGGGAGATCCTGCACCGCGGCATGCATGAGGTCACCACCACCAACGGTACGGCATCCGGCGTGTTTGCCGGTGCCGCATACAGCGCTGCGGCCAAGACGGGCACGGCCGAGGTGGGTGACCGGGCCAAAAACAGCCACGCCCTTTTTGTAGCATATGCACCTTACGAAAAACCCGAAGTCGCTGTGGCGGTGATTATCGAATACGGTGGTAAGGGCAGCGGTATTGCCGGTCCGGCGGCCCGGAAGATCCTGGACGCCTATTTCGCCGGCAAAGCTGCTCCGGGGCCCGCCAATGCGGAACATTAAATTTATTTCATCATAATAGCTATTTTAGCAGGATTTGGTTTTTGGCTGTAGAAATTTTCTGGGGGAAAGAATATGTGGGGCAGGATAACAAGGGGGATGTGTTTTTTTGGCCAGGGAGAAAGCGAGCGGTCATTGGCTGGCGGACTGGTCCGGGGAGACCGGTGAGGAAGGCCATACTTTGCTGATCAAACGGACTCTGCGCTCCGGGCAGAGAATAAATTTTGACGGTAATGTGGTGATTGTGGGCGATGTGAATCCAGGCGCGGAAGTGGTGGCAGCCGGGCATGTGATTGTAATGGGACAGCTGCGGGGAGTGGTGCATGCCGGGGCCGCCGGTGATGAAAATGCAGTGGTGATGGCGCTGAAACTGCTGCCCACGCAACTCCGGATTGCCGGGCATATCACCCGCCCCCCCGATGAAGAAAAGCAGGGCGGCAGCGGTCCGGAAATAGCCAGCATTAAAAACGGCATTGTCACCATTGAAAGTTATTATTAACTGGTTGCTCAACTATTGACGGGGAGGATGCAATACCATGAGCCAGGTGATTGTGGTTACTTCGGGTAAAGGCGGCGTGGGCAAGACGACTACGACGGCCAATATTGGAGTGGGGCTGGCGGCGGCCGGGCATAAAGTGGTGCTGGTGGATGCCGATATCGGCCTGCGCAATCTGGATGTGGTGCTGGGCCTGGAAAACCGGATTGTCTACGATCTGACCAATGTTACTGATGGCCAGGTACCCTATCGCAAAGCCCTGATTAAGGACAAGCGGTTTGATAATCTATTCCTGCTGCCGGCGGCGCAGACCAAGGACAAAACCGCGGTCAGCCCGGAACAGATGAGGGCGCTTTGCCAGGAACTCCGGCAGGAATTTGAGTATGTAATTATCGACTGTCCGGCGGGCATTGAACAGGGCTTTAAAAACGCCATCGCCGGCGCGGAAAAAGCCATTGTGGTGACCACGCCCGAAGTTTCCGCCGTGCGCGATGCCGACCGGATTATCGGCCTTTTAGAGGCGCACGAGTTGCGCCGGCCGGCCCTGATTATCAACCGCCTGCGTTACCGTATGGTCAAGGCCGGAGACATGATGAGCATTGACGATATTATTGATATTCTTTCTATTGACCTGCTGGGTGTGGTTCCCGAAGATGAGCTGGTGGTGATCAACACCAACCGGGGAGAACCGGTGGTACAGGACAGCAAATCACGGTCGGGACAGGCCTACCGGAACATCGTCCGGCGGCTCAAAGGGGAACAGGTGCCCCTGATGGATCTGGAGGAAGAGGGCTTTGTGGCCAGGCTGCGCCGGATGATCGGCTGGAAATAACAGGGCAAAGGGGGTTAAGGCCCGTGCTGGATTTTATTACCCGCATTTTTTCCCGGGAGGCGGCCAGCAAGAATGTGGCCAAGGAGAGGTTGCGCCTGGTGCTGGTGCACGACCGGGCCGATGTGTCGCCCGAGCTGATGCAATTGCTCAAGGCCGACCTGATCCGGGTGATTAAGAACTACATGGAAATAGATGAAAATGCTCTGGAAGTCAACTTGGACAGCAGCGACAGCCAGGTGGCCCTGGTGGCCAACATTCCCGTCAAGAGCATGAAAAGGCTGAGCAGCATTCCCACACATAGCTGAAAGTGCCACTTTTGCGTGGCACTTATTTTTCTGGCGCGGGCTCACCAGGGCGGGTATAATGTATAGCGGTGGTGATAGCAGATGTACCAGCGTTTGTGGAAAAACATGGACCATGTGCTGCTGGCGGCGGTGGGGGTGCTGCTGGTATTCAGCCTGATTACCATTGGTTCGGCCACTCTGGAGTACAGCGACCCCGGCTATTTACAGCTGAAAAGTTTGAGCTTTTTCTGGCGCCTGACCAAACTGGACTTCACCTATGTGGTCAAGCAGCTGGTCTGGATTGTGCTCGGTCTGGGGGCTTTCGGACTGCTGATCAGTGTGGATTATGAAGTTCTGATCAAGCACTCCCGCCTGCTGTATGCGATTAACCTGTTGTTGCTGCTTCTGGTGATATTTCTGGGACACACGGCGCTGGGAGCGCAGCGCTGGATTGCCATCGGGCCCTTTCAGTTTCAGCCTTCTGAATTTTCCAAGTTGATTCTGATTATTACCCTGGCCCGTTTTTTGGCGGAACGGGAAGGCCGTTTGAGCAAATTTAGAGAACTGATCCCCTGCTTTGCCTTTGTTGGTCTGCCCACATTGCTGGTGCTCAAACAGCCCGACCTGGGTACCTCCCTGGTCTTTGTGGCCATCATGTTCGGTATGCTGTTTATGGCCGGAGCCAGGCCCTCCGTGCTGGTGACCATAATCGGTCTGGGCCTGGCGGCCGGTGTGGCGCTGTATTTTACCCATCATTATGTGCATCAGCCTGATGTCTTGCTGGAAGAACGGCTGGCTTATGTGAACAAAGCCCTGGAAGGCAATGCTTATTATGTGAATACAGATGAAAATATTGTCCGGGAGATGAGGAGTCTGCACCTTTCTACGGATAGAAAGGCTGATTTGCTCAAATTCAGGCAAGTGCTGGAAGAAAGGCACCGTATCTGGCATGCCCGGCATGAAAAGTTCCATAAATTCACTCTCAAAGAGTATCAAATGACCCGCCTGACCATCTTTGTCGATCCGGAAAGCGATTTGCTGGGTGCCGGCTATCACGTCTGGCAGTCCCGGATTGCCATCGGATCGGGGGGCATCCAGGGTAAAGGTCTGCTGGGGGGAACCCAGACCCACTTTACCTTTTTGCCCATCCGGCATACCGACTTTATTTTTTCCGTGGTGGGGGAAGAATTCGGGCTGCTGGGCGGCCTGCTGGTGCTGGCTCTTTTTGCCCTGCTGCTCTACCGGGGCAGCCGGGTGGTGCTGGTGGCCCGGGACAGCTACGGGGTGCTGCTGGCCACTGGTGTAGTGTGCATGTTTGCCTTTCACGTGCTGGTCAATATCGGCATGACGGCCGGAGTGATGCCGGTAACCGGCATACCGTTACCCCTGTTCAGCTACGGGGGCAGCAACATGCTGATGAACCTGGCGGCGCTGGGGCTGCTGATGAATGTCTATATCCGGCGCAAAAAACTCATGCTGTAAATCTGGCATAAGTAACCTCCCTGCCTCGTATTATTTGTAAAGGCGAGATGTACAAGCAATGCTTTTTCATGCAGGGAGGGATACCTTTGACCGGTCCGGAAGAGGAAAGAAACTATTATGATGCCTACTGGAAAATGGCCCGCCGCTACCCCCGCTCGCCGGGCTGGGATGGCTTTTCCGCCCCGCCCGGTCGCCGGGGAGGTCGTCTCTGGCTGAAAATTCTGGCCGCCGCCGGTGTGCTGCTGGTGCTGCTGTATGTCCGGCAGTGGGACAGCCCGGTGGGAGAACAGCTGCGGTTGGGGCTGCGCTACATTCTGACCACCGAGGTAAACCTGCAGCCGGCTCTGCAAAAGGCCGTGGAACTGGGCCTGCAGATGACCGGCACACCGGCACCCCAGGCTGGACCCGATGCTGCGCCGGCGGTGCAAACCATGGGTCCGGCCGGAGTACAGCTGCTGGTGCCGGTTTCGGGCCGGGTGGTGCGCCGTTTTGGCTGGCAGCAGGACTCGCTGGACAACCTGGAGAGATTTCATCCCGGTATTGATATTGCTGCACCGGCTGGCAGTGAAGTCAAGGCGGCCCTGAACGGCAAGGTGGAAAAGATTGCCGAGGACCGGCTGCTGGGCCATTATGTTTTGCTGGACCACGGTGGGGGTACTTATACCCTGTATGCCGGACTGGCCAATCTGCGGGTGGCGGTCGGGCAGTATCTGGCGGCCGGGCAGGTGCTGGCCGAGGTAGGGGACAAAAACGCTGCCGCTTCGGAACAGGGTTTGCATTTTGAACTGCGCCTGAAAGGCAAGCTGGTTGATCCGCTCACCTGCCTGCAGATCCCGGCCAGGTAGCGGCGCGGGGCGGGAGGTGGGTGCTGTTGTTTCTGGGCAGAATCTGGGGAGTCGGGATTTATGTCAATCCTTTCTTTCTGCTGCTGCTGGGCCTTTTTTTTGTGGCCGGGGTGCTGGCCAAAGGATTGATTGCTTTTGGTATCGTGCTGGTGCATGAGCTGGCCCACTGCCTGATGGCCCGGCGACTGGGCCTGCAGGCGAACGAAGTGGAACTTTTGCCCTTTGGCGGGGTTACCCGTATGGGCAGTGAACTGGTGCGGGAGCCCGGGCGGGAAATGCTGGTGGCGGTGGCCGGTCCGGCCAGCAATCTGGTACTGACCATGTTGGGGGTGGCGGCGAAAAATTACGGCTTCTGGCACCACGAGCTGGGGCCGTTTTTTTTGCAGTGCAATTTGCTGATCGCGGCCTTTAACATTTTGCCGGCCCTGCCTTTGGACGGGGGACGGGTTTACCGGGCCTTTCTGGCCCGCCGGCTGGGCGTGGCCCGGGCCCCCCCCCGGGCCCCCCCGGCCGGGCCCGGGGGGGGGGCGCTGGTGGGCCTGTGCGGTCTGGGCGGGCTGTGGCGGCGGTATAACCGGTTGGAGCTACCGGTAACGGGATTGTTTCTGTTTTACGCCGCCACCCGGGAGCTTACAGCGGCACCCTATGTTTACTTGCTGCAGCTGGAGAGCAAGCGTGAACAGTTTGCCAAATTGGCCGTCCTGCCCTGCCACGGGCTGGCGGTGCTGGAACAGGTGCCGCTGGGCCGGGTGGTGAGATGTTTTTTACCGGAACAATACAACCTGGTGCTGGTCTTTAACCGTACGGGCCGGCTGCTGGGCCTGCTGGGTGAGGAGCAACTACTCCAAAGTTTCTGGGCGGGAGAAGTGGACCGGGCGGTGGGTTCGCTGCTGAATTAGCCGCTCTGCTCCAAGGGAACCAGTTTTTGCTTTAAAAGATTTTGCCAGGTGGTTATAATAAAATTAATGCCCGAAAAACAGGAGTGAAAGAGTTTTGGATTTGTCGGAAAAATTGTCCGGGGTGCTGCCGCTGGTGGAAAAGCCCGCCCGCTATATTGGGGGCGAATGGAATTCCATTACCAAGGAATGGGAGCATACAGCCGTAAAAATAGTCTTTGCTTTTCCCGATGTCTATGAAGTGGGCATGTCGCACCTGGGCCTGCAAATTCTCTATCATGTGGTGAACCGGCGGGCCGATGCTCTGATGGAGCGGGTTTTCGCTCCCTGGCCGGATATGGAACGGCAGATACGCCAGCAGGCGATTCCCCTGTTCAGTCTGGAGAGCAAACGGCCGCTGCAGGAATTCGACATCATTGCTTTTACGCTGCAGTATGAGATGAGCTTTACCAACATTGTCAATATGCTGGATCTGGCCGGTCTGTCGCCCTGGGCGGCCCGGCGTTCCGGACGGCCGCTGGTGATTGCCGGTGGACCCTGTGCCTATAACCCCGAGCCGCTGGCCGAGTTTATCGACGCCTTTGTGATTGGGGAAGGGGAGGAAGTGCTGGGGGAAATCATCGATCTCTGCCGCGAAATGGGTCCGCCGCAGGGATCGGAGGACAAATTAAACCTGCTGCGCCGCCTGGCCGCCCTGCCCGGCGTATATGTCCCCGCTCTGTACCGGGAGGAGGAAGCACCGGATGGTGTACGCCATGTGGTGCCGGCCGATGCAGCGGCGCCGCCCCGGGTGGTGAAGCGGGTGCTGCGCGATATGGACGCCGCGCCCTATCCTTTAGAGCCCGTGGTTCCCTACCTGGCAGCCGTGCACGACCGGATGATGCTGGAGGTGCAGCGGGGCTGTACGCGCAGCTGCCGTTTCTGCCAGGCCGGAGTGATCTACCGCCCGGTGCGGGAGAAATCTCCGCAGGTGCTCACCGAACAGGCCCGCGCTCTGCTCAAGTCCACCGGCTATGATGAAGTGTCCCTGACCTCACTGAGCACGGCAGATTATTCCCACATTCGGCCGCTGGTGGATGAACTGCTGGGCTTTCTGGGGCCGTGCGGTGTTAATGTATCCCTGCCTTCCCTGCGGGTGGATGCTTTCAGTGTGGATCTGGCCAGAAAGGTACAGCAGGTGCGCCGTTCCACCCTGACTTTTGCTCCCGAAGCGGGTACCCAGCGGTTGCGCGATGTGATTAACAAAGGGGTAACCGAGCAGGATTTGCTCACCGCCGTGGACGCGGCCTTTGCGGCCGGCTGGCAGGCGGTGAAGCTTTATTTTATGCTGGGGCTGCCCACGGAAACCGCAGCCGACCTGGATGGTATTATTCATCTGGCCAGAGCAGTCCTGGAGCAGGGGAGAAAGCACCGCGTACCCAAAAATCGCTTGCGAGTAACCGTCAGTGTATCCTGCTTCGTGCCCAAAGCGCACACCCCCTTTCAATGGGAACCGCAGGACAGCCTGGAACTGCTGAAACAAAAGCAGGCTTACTTGCGGGAGAAATGCCGGGACAGGCAGATTACCCTGAACTGTCATGATCCATACCTGAGCATGCTGGAGGCTGTGCTGGCGCGCGGTGACCGCCGGCTGGGCCGGCTCATCCACCGGGCCTGGCAAAAAGGGGCGCGTTTTGACGGCTGGAGTGAATGGTTCAATCCGGAAATATGGCAGGAGGCCATGCAGGAGCTGGAGATAGATCCGGCCTGTTATGCCGGGCGGCGTTATCAATATCAGCAGGTGCTGCCCTGGGAGCACATTGATGCCGGGGTGAGCAAAAAGTACTTGATGGCCGAGCACAGGAAAGCTCTGGCCGGCCAGCTGACGCCGGACTGCCGCAGCGGGCGCTGTACGGGGTGTGGACTTTGCCCGGCTCTGGAGATTCGACCGGGTATATTGGGGGGCGAGCAGGTTGTACCGCTATCAGCTGATCTTTAATAAGGAAGGTTTGCTCAGGTATGTGTCGCACCTGGATTTGATGAAAACCTTCATGCGGGCGATGCGGCGGGCTGGACTGCCTCTGGCCTATTCCCAGGGATTCAACCCCCACCCCCGCTTCTCCATTGCGGCCCCCCTGCCGGTGGGCGGTGCCGGCCAGCGGGAGCTGGCCGAAATGGAACTGACCAGCTCTTTGCCGCCGGTCCAGATCAGAGATGAGCTGAACCGGACACTGCCGGAGGGTCTGCGCGTGCTGGCTGTGGAGCAGTTGCCCGACCGTCATCCGTCGCTGATGTCTCTGGTGGAGGCAGCCGAATACGAGGTTTATGTCCAACTGCCGGGCATGCTTCCTTCCGAACGGGTACAGGATGGGATCAGCAGCCTGCTGGAACAGGAGCAGGTGTTGATTATCCGGGAAAAAGAGGGCCAAAAGCGCCAGGTGGACATCCGTCCCGGTATCCGGGAGGTGGCGGTGGTCAAAAATGGGGATGGCGAGCTGGTTTTGCACATGCATCTGGCCCTGGGCAGCCGCCTGAATGTGCGGCCGGAAGAGGTGGTGCAGGCCCTGGCCGGTTTCTGGCAGGTGGACATTCCTCCGGGCAGTGTGCTCTGTACCCGCAAACGGCTGGATTTACGGGCGGACGTCTGAACAACTTTGCTCCGGGCCGACTTTTCTGTTTTTAAGGCAGGTTTTATTTATGTTGAAAGAAATTCTTATTAATGTTGGGGAAGAAGAAACCAGAGTGGCCGTGCTCGAGGACAGGCAGCTGGTGGAGATGTATATTGAGAGGGCGGTCAGCCAGCGCCTGGTGGGAAACATTTTCAAGGGTCGGGTGGAAAATGTTCTGCCCGGCATGCAGGCAGCCTTCGTGAATATCGGTTTGGAAAAAAACGCCTTCCTGTATGTGGAAGACGCTGTACCGGCCCGCGCTCCGGAAGGGCAGCCCGCCCTTTCGGGGGCCAACATCGGCGATATTTTAAGACCGGGACAGGAAGTGATCGTTCAGATCGTCAAAGAGCCCATCGGTACCAAGGGTCCCCGGGTGACCACGCACATCACCCTGCCCGGGCGCTATCTGGTGCTCATGCCCACGGTGGACTACATCGGCATCTCCCGGCGCATTGAAAGCGACCGGGAGCGGGAACGCCTCAAAGATATGGCCGCCCGGCTCAAGCCCGAAGGCATGGGCGTGATTGTGCGTACGGCGGCCGATGGTGTGGAGGAGGAAGAACTGCGCCAGGACGTGCAGCTGCTCAGCCGGCTCTGGCGCAAGATCCAGCAGCGGGCGTCGCACGGACCAGTACCGGCGCTGCTGCACCGGGATCTGGAGCTGGTGCAGCGCATTCTGCGCGATGTGTTTACCGAGGATGTGGCCCGGCTGACCATTGATTCGCGTCCGGAGTATGAAAAGGTGCTGGATTTGCTGGATATTACCGGTCCCAAGCTGAAATTCAAGGTCTTTCTGGATGAAAGGGATGATTTGTTCCGGCGGTACGGCATTGAGGCGGAACTGGAAAGGGCCCTCAAGCGCAAGGTTTGGCTGAGGTGCGGCGGGTATATTGTGATCGATCAGGCCGAAGCCCTGACGGCCGTGGATGTAAATACCGGCAAGTTTGTGGGCTCCACCAACCTGGAAGATACAGTACTGCGTACCAACCTGGAGGCGGCGGTGGAGATTGCCCGGCAGCTGCGCCTGCGCAATATCGGTGGTATCATCATTGTGGATTTCATTGACATGCAGCAGGAGGAACACCGGCGGCAGGTGCTGCAGGTGCTGGAAGAAGAAATCAAGAAGGATAAGACCAAAACCAACATTCTGGGCATTACCCAGCTGGGACTGGTAGAAATGACGCGCAAAAAGGTCAGGCCCAGCCTGAGTGAGGTGCTGCAGCGCCCCTGTCCGTACTGCGACGGGCGGGGCAAGGTACTCTCCGAGGAAACTGTGGGTATTCACTTCCGGAACTATATTTGCGATCTGGCCCGGCGCACCAGTGCCGATACCATCCTGGTAGAGGCCCACCCCCTGGTGGCGGCGCGGCTGATCGGTAGTGGCGGGGGCAACCTGCGCGATCTGGAGCACCGGACGGGCAAGAACCTGTACATTCGCGGTTGCCAGGGGCAGCACATTGAGGATGTTTCGGTGCGCCCGTTGTACGACCAGGCCGATATCCAGGCCAACACCCTGCCGGTAACACCGGGGCAGGTTCTGGAAGTGCGGATTGAAGAGCCGCATGCCGTCAACCTGCACGATGGTATTGCCCGTCTGGATGGTTTCATCCTGGATGTGGAGGGAGCCGGCTCCCTGGTGGGGGAAGTGGTGCCGGTGGAAGTGTCCCGGGTGCATCGCACCTACGCCCGGGCCCGCCTTTTGAAATAAAAAAGATCGCCTTTCCGCGGGGAAAGGGCGATCTTTTTTTGTGAGCTATATTATGCTGCCTGACAGCTGTCCCCCGGTTTGGCCTCAAAGCTGAGCGCTTTTTTCGGACACGCGGCCACACAGGATGCGCATTTGATGCAGTCGCGATCGCCCAGCACGCCCTCCTGGCGGAATTCGTAAGGTTTGAGCTGCATAGGACAGGCTTTGCTGCACAGCTTGCAGTTGACGCAGCTGGTTTCAATGCGCAAGGCTTTATCTTTTTTAGTCAGCAGATTGGCTATCGTGCCCATGGGGCAGATCAGGCACCAGGTGCGGGGGCTGTAAAGCACCGCCAGAATGATTCCCACGATGGTGGTGACAGTCAGGATGCGCACCAGGGCCAGACCCATGGCCGGCAGATCACCCCAGCTCAGGTACCACTGCAGGCCCATCATGGAAAAGATCATGACCACCATGAAGGCGCGCAGGGGCCAGCGGCGGAATAGGCCGGGTATCGGGCGTTTGGCGCTGAGCTTATCCAGGAGCAGGTCAAAGAAACTGCCCCGGGGACACATCCAGTTGCACCAGGCCCGGCCGTTGAACAGCGCGATGCCTACGGCCCCCACCATACAGCCCAGCAGGGCGAAGCCCAGCAGAGGCTGGAACCAGCCTCCAATGAGCACCAGGGGCAGGCCCAGCCAGGTGATTTTTGGCCATTGGCGCGATTTTGTTGGGGTAGACATAGTTTAACCTCCTTTTATAATTAAAATAAATTACGCTAACAATGTTAACAGCGAAGTTATTTATATATTAATTGCAAAATATTACGCTGTCAATATAAATAGAATAAAGATTTTTTCATACATGATAGATATTTTTGCTAATTCAGGTAGGTTACGGCAGGAATAATGATATATAATCAAGAAATAACAGACTAATGCCTCAATTAAAAATAATGGTAATATATCGGGGTGAGGAGAGTGGGAAACAGGCTTATGGGTCGATTTCCCTGGCATTTTGTGGGGATGGGCCTGATACCGGTGCTTGCTCTGGCCGTATTGACGCTTTATTTCGCCCGGCAGGGGAATTACTTTGATCTCCGCCTGATCTGGGGGCCGGTGATCAAGGGGCTGCTGATCTATACGCTGATCACCATACTCAGCGTCTGGCTGGTGGGCTGGCTTTTCTGGCGGGAGACCTGGCAAAGTGTGACCGCCTACCTGCCGGCCGGCTATCCGGCTGGCGGCCCACAGGTTAGCTCTACCCTGGAGCAGGAGGGAAAACTTTTTGACTACTCCTCCGGGTGGTATATGGAGAATATTGTGGATGATTCCAGCAGTGTGGTGGTGGTCCTGGACCGGGAGGGCCGGGTCAGATACCTCAATCACGCTGCCGCACAGCTGGCCGGCGTGACGCGTGAGGAAGCTGCCGGCAGGTCTTTTGCGGAGGTATTTCCTACCCTCTTGCCCGAACAGCAGCTGCCCCTGCTGGCCTTGCAAACCGGGCAGAATTTCATCCGGCACCAGCTGCTGGTCAACCTACAGGGTAAATTTATGGCCCTGGAGTGCGATTGCAGTTTACTGCCCAGCGGGGGCGGGGTGGTGTTCGTAGCGCGTGATTTTACCCAGCAGCGGCTGGTGGAAGAAGATCTGAAAAATATTGCGTTCTCATTTTCCCGCGACTTGAGTGCTTTGCGCGACGTGTTGAATAACCTGCCGGTGGGAGTGATTTCTTTTGATGAGGATCTGCAGATAAATTATGTCAACCGGCGCATGGAAGAATTGTCCGGCAGGAGTGGCCGCAGTTTGCTCCATGCCCCTTTGTACAGTTTGCAGGGGCGGATGTTTGCCGCTCCGGTGGTCCAGCAGCTTCTGGAGTGTACCGATGGCAACGGTAGCGTTTGCAATCTGCGGGTGCTGCTCTCCAGCAAAACCGCCGGACAGTTTCCGGCTTCGCTGAGCGCCCATCCCCAGTACAATGCTCTGGGGCGGCGGCAGGGCATGCTGCTGGTGGTGGAGGATTTGCGCCAGCAGGAAGCCTTTGCCCGGTTTGAGCGCATGGCGGAAGTCGTGTTGCATTCAGTGCAGTCGGTGGTGGTGGCTCTGGACAGTGCGGAAAGGATTATTTTCTTCAATCGGGCGGCCGGGCAGTTGCTTGATATGGACTGGAGGGAGGTAGCCGGAAAACCGGCCGGGGAGGTCTGGCCGCCGGCCTACCGGGTGCTGCTGGAACGCCTGCTGCATACCCTGCACCGGGGAGAGGCTGTTTCAAATGAAGAGGTAGTCTTGCGGCAGGAGGAAAACGAACAGCACCTGATTGTGCACACGGGAACAATTGAGGGAGAATACGGCCGCCAGGGTGTCACCCTGGTTGCACAGGATGTCAGCCAGTTGCGCCGCATGGAAAAGCTGGTGCACGAAAGGGAAAAGCTGGCCCTGATTGGTA
The DNA here is from genome assembly GCF_052744395.1 of Desulfurispora sp. Classification (NCBI taxonomy): domain Bacteria; kingdom Bacillati; phylum Bacillota; class Clostridia; order Eubacteriales; family Desulfurisporaceae; genus Desulfurispora; species Desulfurispora sp. The sequence continues at coordinate 65,557 of NZ_JBRAJI010000002.1, forward strand.
CTATGGCGGCCGGCATCACCCATGAAGTGAAGAACCCCCTCACTTCCATCCGGGGGTTTGCCCAGTTGATCATTGCCGGCAGGGATCAGGCCCGGGCAGCGGAATATGCCCGGATTATTCTGGAGGAAGCGGATCAGGCGGTACGGGTGGTGACCGACTTTTTGCAGGTGGCCCGGCCCAAAAAACCGGCCGTGCATCCGGTGAATATCAATGAACTGCTGACCGATGTTCTGGCCATTGTGGAACCCCAGGCTTTCCTGAGCAATGTGCTGACCTTTTTAAAGACCTGTCCGGTGCCCTGTCAGTGTCTGGTGGATGCCGGCCAGATCAAGCAGGTGCTGATGAATCTTTGTCAGAACGCCATCCAGGCCATGCCCCAGGGGGGCAGTCTGACCATATCTGCTGAAATCTGTGAACCGGGCCAGGTGGCTGTAAGCATTACCGACACGGGGGTGGGCATGACGCCCGAAGAAATGCAGAAGCTGGGCGTGCCCTTTTATACTACTAGAGAAAAAGGTACCGGACTGGGCCTGAGCATCTCCTACGCCATTGTGGATGCGCACGGGGGCCGGGTGGAGGTGAGCAGTGAAAAGGGGCGGGGAAGCAAATTCACGATAATTCTGCCCTGCCGGCAGGATGCCCTTGTGTAATCTGACCGGATGTGTTAAAATACCGTACTGTAGGTATATATCGACCGCACGGTCGGGGCGGGAAGAAAACAGGCGGCCTGCCTGTGCCCCGGGCCGGCGTGTCCCGCAATTAAAGGGGGTTTTGCTGATGTACGCAATTATTGAAACCGGCGGCAAACAGTACAGAGTACAGGAAGGCGATACGCTGTATGTGGAAAAACTGCCCGCCGAACCGGGACAGGTAGTTACGGTGGACAGCGTTCTGGCGGTGGAAAAGGACGGACAGCTGGTGCTGGGTAATCCTCTGGTGGAGGGAGCCCGGGTCAGCCTGCAGGTAGTGCGGCACGGGCGGGGCGCCAAAATTATCGTTTTCAAGTACAAGCCTAAAAAGAACTACCGCCGCAAAAAAGGACACCGCCAGCCGTTTACCCAGGTGGTAGTGGAGAAAATCCAGGCTTAATTGGGAGGTGTGATATAGATGGCACACAAGAAAGGTGTAGGTAGCTCCAGGAACGGCCGGGACTCCCGGCCCAAGATGCTGGGCGTGAAAAGAGCCGACGGGCAGTTTGTTACCGCCGGTTCCATCCTGGTCAGACAGCGCGGCACCAGGATCCACCCGGGCCGCAATGTGGGGCGCGGGGGCGATGATACGCTCTTTGCCATGATTGATGGCGTGGTTAAATTCCGCAGCCGGGGAGACAAAAAAGAAGTCTGCGTCCTGCCGGCGGAAACAATGGCTCTGTAAAAAAAGCAACCTGTCTGCTTAAAAGCGGACAGGTTGCTTTTTTGGTTCAGGTGGTTACCGATTGGGCCTGCGAATACTGTGGGGTGTCCCGCTTACTTGTTCCCGCCGTAAGGATAACCGTAGTAGGGCATGCTCAGCAACAGCAGGATCAGAATCAGAAAGAGCACGAAGGAATTGTCATAACCTTTGCCACCAAAGCCGTAACCCATTTTTTTGACCTCCTGAATAAATATTTTGGTTTTGCCGTGTTTACCTACTTCTCCTCGCTGCAGGGGCCATAGTAGGGCATACTGAGGAGCAGCAGGATCAGGATCAGGAAGACAATAAAGGTATTGTTGTAGTAACCACCGCAGCCGTAACCCATTACCGACACTCCTTTTTAATAATTTTACAGTTTCTGCTATATCTTATGGAGTAGACCGGGAAGTGGTGCATAGTGAAAAAAAAATTGCCCCCGGCGGGGGCAATCTATATATAAGGGTATGTGTGTGCTGTTGCAGCTTGGAGCGGTTTAGTCAACAAATCCGGCCGGTACTTTCAGCACCTGGCTGAGCGGTGTGTAAGGCAGTCCCAGGGATTCGGCCACCGCCCGGTAGGTCACTTTACCGTCAATAACGTTGACCCCTTTGGCCAGGGCGGCGTCTTCCTTGATCGCCTCCCGGTAGCCCTTGCCAGCCAGTTTTAAGGCATAGGGCAGGGTAACATTGGTCAGCGCGAAGGTGGAGGTGCGGGCCACAGCGCCGGGCATGTTGGCCACACTGTAGTGGATCACCCCGTGTTTGACATAGGTGGGCTGGGCATGGGTGGTCACCCGGTCCACGGTTTCAATGGAGCCGCCCTGGTCGATGGCTACGTCCACGATGACTGCGCCCGGCTTCATCTGTTTGACCATTTCTTCGGTGACCAGCTTGGGAGCGCGGGCACCGGGGATGAGTACTGCACCAATAAGCAGGTCGGCTTCCTTAACGGCAGCGGCAATGTTGTAGCTGTTGGACATCAGGGTTTTGATGCGGGAGCCGAAAATGTCGTCCAGGTAACGCAGGCGGTTGGCGTTTAAGTCTACAATGGTCACGTCTGCGCCCATGCCCAGGGCTATCTTGGCCGCATTGGTACCCACCACGCCGCCGCCAATGATGGTTACTTTGGCCGGCGGTACACCGGGCACGCCGCCCAGCAAGATGCCCAGGCCGCCGTGGTGTTTCTCCAGAAACTGGGCACCAATTTGCACAGCCATACGGCCGGCCACTTCGCTCATGGGGGTGAGCAGGGGCAGGGAACCGTTGGGCAGCTGGATGGTCTCATAGGCAATACCCACCACTTTTTTGTCCAGCAGGGCACGGGTCAGTTCCGGTTCGGGGGCCAGGTGCAGATAGGTGAAGAGCAGTTGCCCCTCTTTAAACAGCCCGTACTCCGGGGGCAGGGGCTCCTTAACTTTCATAATCATGTCCGCGGCGGCGAATACCTCGGCCGGTGTGGCCAGAATTTCCGCTCCGGCGGCAACATAGTCCTCATTGCTGATACCGCTGCCCACACCGGCGTTGTTTTCAATCACAACTCTGTGTCCGGCTTTGACCATGGCCTGTACACCGGCCGGGGTAATGGCCACCCGGTTTTCATTGCTCTTGATCTCCTTGGGTACACCAATAATCATTTCAGAAAACCTCCTCAAAATTTATTCCTGAACTTTACCCCTGCTGGTGGGCAGGGATGTACTTCCGGATGCAGCTTTCCAGCAGGCTGTTAGTTATTTTCTGGCGTAAGCCGGTCTGGTGATCCTTTCTTCCCTGTGGAACCCCAGTCCATAATATGATGCAATCAGCAGTCCGAACCACACCGGACCCACATAGAGAGCTACCCGGGTACCTTCACTGAAGGCCATCATCACCAGCACCAGGGCCAGGAAGGCCAGAGCCAGGTAGGAAGCCACGGGCCACAGCGGCATGGGATATTTGAGCCGGGCTATTTCGTCCGGTGACAGGGATTTACGGTAGCTGAGCTGGGCCAGCAGGATGACCGCCCAGATCCAGATGGCTCCGATGGTGGCCACACTGGTGACATATTCAAAAACTTTGGCCGGTACCAGGTAGTTCAGCACTACGCCGATCAGCAGGAAGGCGGCCGAAACAATGATGCCATTGACCGGAACGCTGGTCTTGCTCAGCTTGCCGAAAGCTGCCGGAGCTTTTCTCTGCAGGGCCAGATTATAGAGCATGCGGCCGGTGCTGAAGATGCCGCTGTTGCAGGAAGACAGGGCGGCAGTCAGCACTACGAAGTTGATGATGCCGGCGGCGGCCGGTATGCCGATTTTGTCGAAGGTAATCACAAAGGGGCTGCCTTTGGTGCCGATTTCATTCCAGGGGAACAGGGACATGATTACGAACAGAGCGCCCACATAAAAGATCAGGATCCGCCAGAACACCTTGTCAATGGCCGAAGGGATGGTCTTCTCCGGGTTCTGGGCTTCGCCGGCGGTGACGCCAATCAGCTCAATGCCCAGGTAGGCGAAGGCCACCATCACCAGGGCCAGGGCCGGGCCGGAGAAACCTTTGGCGAAGAATCCGCCGTGTGTCCACAGGTTGCTGATGCCGAGGGGAACGCCGTGGTTGCCAATGCCGAAGATAATCATGCCCAGGCCGACGATGATCATCAAGATGATGGTGACCACCTTGATCAGAGCGAACCAGAATTCAAATTCTCCGTAAGCTGCCACGTTGATCAGGTTGACAATGGTCATGATGGCCAGAGCTGCCAGGGCCCAGGCCCATTGCGGTGTGCTGGGAAACCAGTAGGTCATGTAGATGCCCGCGGCGGTGATTTCGGCCATGCAGGTGACCACCCACATGAACCAGTAAGTCCAGCCGGTGATGTATCCGGGCAGGGGTCCCAGAAAGTTGTAGGCGTAGGTGCTGAAGGAACCCGCTACCGGATAGGCTACAGCCAGCTCGCCCAGGGCCCGCATGATCACAAAGATGGCCAGTCCTCCCACGAAGTATGAAAGCATCAGTGCTGGACCGGCCGTTTTGATGGCCGTGGCGGAACCCAGGAACAGGCCTACACCAATGGCGCCACCCAGGGCAATCAATTGAATGTGTCTTTCCTGCAGGCCCCGGTGCAGACCTTCATTGTTTGGTGATGCCATTTTCGCTCCCTCCTGAATTGTTTGTTTATATTTTTTGTTGTAAATATAAATTCAATTATAAAGTTTACAAACCTCGGCAGAATTTATTTAATTAATGCCAATAATGAATGGTTATATATGGATAATGTGTTAATATTGCGAATACTACTCTGTATTATTTTGCTGCCGGTAAAAATATTGTAGAATAGATCTGGACCGGGGCAGATCGGGTGGGCCGGTTGCGCCGGCCGAGCAAAACCTGGGACGGGGTGGGAAGTCTTGTACAAGATCCTGCTGGCGGAAGATGAATTGCTGGGAGGACAGATTCTATACCGAACGATCAGGGAGAGCAACCTGCCGCTCCTGGTGGTAGGACAGGCTGGTAGTGGCGGGGTCTGCCTGAAAATGGCCCGGGAGCTGCTGCCCGATCTGGTGGTTGTGGACTATGGTCTGCCCGATCAGGATGGGTTGAGTGTGGCGGCAGAAATAAAAAGGCTGCTGCCCGGTACCGAGGTGATTATTGTCTCCGAGGTGGCCGGACCGGCCATTTACCGCCAGGCCATCCGCACCGGGGTGGCGGATTTTCTGCTCAAGCCGTTTCGCCCCTCTGAACTGACCGAGGCGGTGAGCGGGGCGCTGGACCGCATGAATCCCCTGCTGAAAGGTTGGCGGGGGGCGGACAACATTATCTGGCAGGCGCAGAACCTGAGCGATTATCTGCAGGCGGTGAAGAAACAGGACCGGGAGAAAGTGCGCCGGGCCGTGGACAAAATATTGCAGAACTTCTGTCAGGCGGCCAGCAACCCCTCGTCCGGGCAGCTGAAGGGTCTGGCTTACGATTTGTTGATCATCGGGGCTCATGCCCTGTTGGATGTGGGAGTGGATAACGGCACGCTGGAAAAGGAAGTGCGCCAGCAGATCAAACTGGTGGGTTCCATAGGCAGTGTGGAGGACTGGCAGAGCTGGGCCAGCGAGATGGTGGACATGCTTTGTACCTGCGGGGCGGAGAAAAATCCCGGTACGGAGCATCTGGCGCTGCGCCGGGCTCTGAAATATATTGAACAGCATTATACCGAAGATATCAATTTAAACGATCTGGCCCGCCATGTACACTTGAGCCCGGCTTACCTCAGCCGCATTTTTAAGACCAAGATGAATACCAATTTTATGGCCATATTGAGTGAGCTGCGCATCCAGCGGGCCAGGGAACTGCTGGTTTCTTCCGACCTGACCATTGATGATATCGCCTACGAGGTAGGTTTTAAAAACAGCGGATATTTCGCCCGTGTCTTCAAGAAGATGTCCGGCATGACCCCTTCGGCTTACCGCAACCGGCGGGGCGGCTAAAAGGAAAGGCAGCATCTAAAAACAAAAAGGCACTCCCCCAGGGGATGCCTTTTGCGTGGAGCAGTGACAGCAGAGCGGGTAAACTTTGCGGCTTAGGTCCGGTAGGATTTCCCGGGTGGTTACCTGTCGTTGCCGTACAGGCGGTTTCCCTTTCAAACCGCCCCCGGCCAGAGAGGCCGGAACCGGATTGCCACTTAGTCCGCACTTTAATTCCCGTTCTGCCCCGCCCTGATGGCGGACAGCCTAGAAGTTTTCCTTGACGGTAGGCCTTTTCCTAGCCTCTTTTGCAGCCAGGGTTTCAGGTAAGCTGACACCATCCCCCCTGCGCCACTTCAAGGCGGGCTACACTGCACGCAGTTGCTGCCACGTGCAGGTTCTTCCCGGGCGCAAGCCTTACTTTAGGTAAAGGCCTACCTCCCGGGTCTCCACGGAAATAGGGACATCCATACATGCCCTTGTATGTAGCCCTAAATCCTTAACTCCCAGTACCAGCCCCCGTTGGCATCGAAAGCCAGCACCAGGAACTTCATCGATGTGCCCTTGGCGGATTTTTAGCCCCGCCTTCAGAAAAGGCTTCCCGACTAGGATACTGCGTCACTGCTGTGATGGTTTTTTTCGCTGTGGTTATTATTATACCAGCCAGTTGGTGAAACAGCAAAGATTGCGCCGGGCTTTAGTGAGCCGAATTGGCAGCCGGCGGAGCATTAGCCGGTTTGCTCACTGCCGGCGCGCAGGCATGCTCGCCGGCACGCATTCTGGCACCGTGCTGGCATTGATCTGCCGGCGATACTCCTGCAGCAGGTATTTTTCAGTATCCAGGTCGACCAGAAGGTTTCCGGGCAGTGACCCGGTATAGCGGTAGCGGGGACGGTGCAGGTAATCCCGGAGCGCCTGCTGTTTTTGCTGCAAGCAGGGAAACAGTTCGGGCATAAAAAACACCTCACTGCCTGTTATATGGCGGCACCGGGCCGGTTATGACAGTGAGGTGGGTATTTTTATCCCCCGATTGTTGATAACTTATTAACAGTTGTGGATAAAGTTGTGGATATTTTTATTTTTATGTGGAAGTTTGGGCGGGAACAGTGTTTTTCCTGGCTGTCGGAGCTTTGGTGACAAATGAGAGCAGGGCGGCGATGAGCAGCAGAATTCCCGAGATGATATAGCTGGCCTGGTAGCCGCCGGTCAGGTCGGCGGCCCGGCCGCCAATGATGGGGCCGATCAGGGCGGCGGCTCCCCAGGCGCTGAAGACCAGACCGTAGTTCAGGCCGGCGTGTTTGAGTCCGAAGAAGTCAAAAGTGGTGGAGGGGAAGAGCGAGAGCAGCGAGCCGTAGGCCAGCCCGGTGAGCACGGAACCCAGCAGCAGGGTGAGCGGAGTTTTGTAGTGCGCGAACAGGAACATGTTCAGGGCCTGCAGGGAAAACACAATCAGCATGGTGTTGGTGCGGCCGATGCGGTCCGAAACCCAGCCGGCGATGATGCGGCCGCTGGCGTTGGCTATGGCCAGCACGGCCACCAGCAGGAAGCCCCAGTTGATGCCACCCTGGATCTGGGAGATCTTGGCCAGGTGACCGATAATCAGCAGGCCGGCCGAGGCGGCGAAGCAGAACATGAGCCAGAGCAGGTAAAACTGGGGGGTGCGGATCATTTCGGATGGAGAGTAGTCCGGCCGGGCGGCCACGGCCGCCGCTGCTGCAGCGCGCTTTTCGGGGGGCGGCCCGCCGAAGGGGACAAAGTTTTCCTGCGGCGGAAAGGCCAGCAGTTGGGCCAGCAGGACAATGACGGTGAGGAAAAATACTCCCTCAATGAAGAAGGCCCGCTGCACGCCGTAGGTTTTGATCAGGAAGTTGGTCATGGGGGCGATATAGACCGAAGCAAGGCCGAAGCCCGCTACTACCAGACCGGAAATCTGGCCTTTTTTGTGGGGCTGGAACCATTTCACCGCCGCCGGGGTGGGGGCGGCATAACCGAAGCCCATGGCCGCGCCCACAATTAGACCGAAGCCAATGGTGATCGTGGTGACCGAAGTGGAGAAACTGGCTAAAATCATGCCGCTGCCGGCCAGTATGCCGCCCACCGTGGCTACAATGCGCGGTCCGGCCCGGTCCAGCCAGCGGCCGGCGATAATCATGCAGATGGCGAAAACCACACAGGCCAGGGTGTAGGGAAGCTGGGAAGCGGTTTTGGTCCAGTGCAACTGGTCCACCAGTGCTTTGGCAAAAACGCTCCAGCTGTACAGCACGCCCAGAGCCAGGTTGATGCCCGTACCGGCAAAGGTTACGGCCCAGGCCCGGCCCACACCGGGTTGTTGGGGAGGGGACATATTGATCCATCCTTTCTTAACTTTAGGAATGGGGAAATGAGGCAGGGTGGACGGAAAAGTCGGGTCTGGCTTTTCCGTCCGGAATTAAATGCCGTGCCTTACTCGCTGTACTGTTGTTTCAGTGCGGCGACAACCGAGGGATCGGCCAGGGTGGTGGTATCGCCCAGAGCGCGCCCTTCGGCGATATCCCGCAGCAGACGGCGCATGATTTTACCGCTGCGCGTCTTGGGCAGTTCGGCTGTGAAATAGAGGTCCTCCGGACGGGCCAGGGCGCCGATTTTCTTCACCACATGGGCCCGAATTTCTTCTTTCAATTGATCGGTGCCGGCAATGCCCTCCTTGAGGGTGACAAAAGCCGCCACGGCCTGCCCTTTCAGTTCGTGGGCCTTGCCGATCACCGCCGCTTCGGCCACGGCCGGGTGATCTACCAGGGCGCTTTCAATTTCCATGGTGCCCAGGCGGTGGCCGCTCACATTGATCACATCGTCTACGCGGCCGATGATCCAGAAGTAGCCGTCCTCATCCCACTTGGCTCCGTCGCCCGTAAAGTAGACCTTTTCGCCAAAGCGGCTGAAATACTGGTTGACGTAGCGCTGAGGGTCGCCGTAAACCGTACGCAGCATGGCCGGCCAGGGAGACTTGAGCACCAGGTAGCCGCCGCTTCCCAGGGGAACCGGATGGCCGCTGTTATCTACAATCTCGGCTTCCACACCCGGGAAGGGTACGGTGGCCGAGCCCGGCTTGAGCGGCGTGACTCCGGGCAGGGGAGAAATGAGGATCATGCCGGTTTCGGTTTGCCACCAGGTATCCACAATGGGACATCTTTCTCCGCCAATGTGTTTGTAGTACCACATCCAGGCTTCCGGGTTGATCGGTTCACCCACAGTCCCCAGCAGGCGCAGGCTGGACAGATCGTGTTTTTCCGGCCACTGTGGGCCCCACTTCATAAAGGCGCGGATGGCGGTGGGTGCAGTATAAAGGATGTTAATCGCGTATTTTTCAATGATGGCCCAGAAGCGTCCCCGGTCGGGCCAGTCCGGGCTGCCTTCGTACATGACCGTGGTGCAGCCGTTGGCCAGCGGTCCGTAGACAATGTAGCTGTGTCCGGTGACCCAGCCGATATCCGCCGTGCACCAGTAAATATCGTCGTCTTTAATGTCAAAAATATATTTGTGGGTGGTGCTGACGCCCACCAGGTAGCCGCCCGTGGTGTGCAGCACGCCTTTGGGTTTGCCGGTGGAACCGCTGGTATAGAGGATATACAGCGTATCTTCGGCGTCCATGGGCTCGGCCGGGCAGCCAATGGGCGCCTGTTCCATCAGTTCATGGTACCAGAGATCCCGGCCGGGCTGGAAGTTGATCTCATTGCCGGTTCTTTTCACCACGATGACTTTCTCTACGGTGGGACACTTCTCCAGGGCATCGTCGCAGTTTTTCTTCAGGGGTACAATGCCGCCTCGCCGCCAGCCGCCGTCGGCAGTGATCACCAGTTTGGCCTGGCAGTCGTTGATCCGGTCGGCCAGGGCCTCGGCGCTGAAGCCGCCGAAGACCACGCTGTGCGGGGCGCCGATGCGGGCGCAGGCCAGCATGACGATGGCCAGTTCAGGAATCATGGGCAGATAAACAGTAACCCGGTCGCCTTTTTGTACGCCCAGGTTTTTGAGCATATTGGCGCATTTGGTAACTTCCCGGTACAGCTCCTGATAGGTGAGCACGCGGCTGTCACCCGGTTCGCCTTCCCAGATGATGGCTGCCTTGGTGCGCCGCCAGGAATTTAAATGCCGGTCGATGCAGTTGTAGGAGACGTTGAGCTTGCCGCCGGTAAACCATTGGACAAAAGGCGCTTCCCATTCCAGCACCTTCTCCCATGGGGCAAACCAGCTGACATTTTCCGAGGCCATGCGGGCCCAGAAGGCCAGGCGGTCGGCTACGGCCTCCTCGTAGAGAGACCGGTCCCGGACGGAGGCCCGGGCGGTGAAGTCTGGTGGGGGAGGAAACACGCGGTCCTCCTGGAGCAGTGCGGCAATGGTGGTTTGTTCACTCATTTTTTCAACCTCCCGGTAGTGTGGATTATGTGCCCCCGAATTAAAATAGATATCATAATACCCTGTAGTAAATTATAAGTGCGGCAACTCAAAATGTTTATAATATTCAGATTAGTTACAATATTTTGATGGTGAATGGCTATTCTTTTTGTGTAGACTAGGGAGCAAGCGGCTCCAGGTTGCTGGTGTCCTGAACACGACCATCCGGAGCTGATTTGTAGCCACCGGGCGGATGCTCTGCTCACCAGTGACCCGGCCGGTGAATAGATCGTGAAATAATTAATGATCCCCCTGTTCAAGCCGTCCTCTGCTATAATCAAATTAACAGGCCCAATGGTGCGGGGGTGGATGAACGTTGTATCTTAAAGACATGATTAGAAAAGATGTGCCCTGTCTGCAAAGTGACGACACACTGCGCACCGCGCTGCTGCATTTTCGTACTGCCCGGGTGGACAGCCTGCCGGTGGTGGATGAGGGTGGTAAACTGCTGGGCGTGCTCACACGCACCGATCTTTTTGATGCCTTGCTGGGAGGGGCGGAACTGGAGCAGCCGGTGGAGGGTTATTTCCGCCGCGATGTGGTGGCCGTGCCGGGTCACCTGCCCTATGAAGAGGTCAAGGAGATAGTCCGTACCAGTCCGGTCGGTTCAGCTCCTGTATTGGATGAAAGCGGCTGTTTTCTGGGTATGTTCACCAAGACCAATATGGTGCTGACCCTGCTCAGACAGTCCGACCTGCAGAGTGCCCGGCTCAGGGCCATCCTGGACGCCCTGCCCAATGCCGTGCTGGCGGTGGACAGGTGGCAGCGGCTGACCATGCTCAACCGGGCGGCGGAAACCGTGCTGGGCCTGGATGCCGCCCGGCATACCGGAGAATATGTGCAGGCATTTCTGCCGGGACTGCCAGTGGAAAAGGCGCTGCAGGGACAGCCCTGTCTGGGCCAGCGCATCAACCTGGGGCAGCTTACCCTGCTGGCCAACATCCTGCCGGTACTCGGTGGCGACGAGGCGGGAGCCGTGGTCGTGCTGCATGACCTGATTGAGCTGGAAAAAATGGCTCACGAGCTGGATTTTTGGAAAGATATGCTGGTGGGCGAAAGCACGGTCATGCGACAGCTCAAGGAGGAGATTTACCGGGTGGCTCAAACGGCTTCTACCGTGCTGATCACCGGCGAGTCGGGTACGGGCAAGGAACTGGTGGCCCGCGCCATTCACCGCCTGAGTCCCCGGACCAGGGGACCATTTGTGACGGTTAACTGTGCGGCTATACCCGAAGCGCTGCTGGAAAGCGAAATGTTCGGCTATGCGCCGGGGGCCTTTACCGGGGCCGACCGGGCGGGCAAACCGGGGCGTTTTATGCAGGCTGACGGAGGGACGTTGTTTTTGGATGAGGTGGGCGATATGACCCTGGCTCTGCAGGCCAAGTTGCTGCGCGTACTGCAGGACCGGGAGGTCATCCGGGTGGGTGATACCCGGCCGCGCCGGGTGGACGTGCGGATTATTGCGGCCACCAATCAGGACCTGGGTGCCCTGATTAAACAGGGTCGTTTTCGGGAAGATCTGTTTTTCCGCCTGAATGTGATTGGACTGCAGGTACCACCATTGCGGCAGCGCCGGGCCGATATTGATCTGCTGGTGCGCTATTTTATAGACCGCTGCAACCAGACGCTGGGTGCGGCGGTTACCGGGATCAGCCTGCAGGTGAGGCAGCTGCTGTATGCTTATCACTGGCCGGGCAATGTGCGCGAGCTGGAAAATATAGTGGAAAGGGCCGTGGTATATGCCCGCAGCGGCTGTATCGGCCTGCAGCACCTGCCGGACTATCTGCTGAGCGGGACCGGGCCAACAAAAGGGTTGGCGGAAGATGAGCAAATTGCCGGGGCAGGCGGCAATCGTACCGGCCGTGCCCCTGCCGTACCGGAGCTGGCGGGTCCGGCGTCCTACCGGGAAAAACTGGAGCAGGCGGAAAGGGAGATGATTCTGGCCGCGCTGCGGCGTACCGGTGGCAATAAGGCCCGGGCGGCCCGTCTGCTCAATATGAGCCGCTCCCGCCTGTATACCCGTCTGGAGCGTCTGCAGATCGGCGATAATGTCCTTGAATGAGTACACTATCGTCCTGATTATAATACAAAAGTGTAAGTCAGAATGAATGTTAAAATCTGAATATTTTATATTAACAAAATTGACCGAACCGTCCCGCCTGCTCCGGCGGGATGCTGTTTTTTCAGGCACACTTTGTGCAAATATTTTACTGCCGGAAAGTGGCAGTGGATGTGCAATCCTCAAAAAGGACGGTGAGTAAAATTGTCCGGTATTGTGGCCTATGGCGCTTATGTGCCTTTAGGACGCCTGCCGCGCCGTAGCATTCAGCAGGTGACCGGAGAACCGGCAGCGCCGGGAGAAAAGGCGGTGGCCGGTTATGACGAGGACAGCCTGTCCATGGCCGTGGAAGCGGGCTGGGACTGTCTGGCTCCCCTGGGAGCTGTAACCCCGGGAGTGGTTTATTATGCCACGACCACACCGGCCTATCTGGAAAAACAAAGTGCCGCCACCCTGGCGGGAGCGCTGGATCTGCCGGCCAGCGTGCGCACAGCCGACATCACCGGTTCGCTGCGCTGCGGCAGTAATGCGCTGCTGGCGGCACTGGATGCCGTGCAGGGCGGGGTAGAAACCGCGCTGATAGCGGCGGGTGATTGCCGGCTGGGTGCTCCGCAGGGTGCCTGGGAGCAGGTCAGCGGTGACGGAGCGGCGGCTTTTTTACTGGGCGGGCAGAATGTGCTGGCCGAGTACCTGGGCGGGGTGAGCCTGGCCGAGGATATTTTATCCCAGTGGCGTACGGCGGATGACCGGTTTGTGCGCACCTGGGAGGAACGTTTTTTTATCAGCAAGGGATACAACCGCCTGGTGAAAAAGGCCGTGAGTGCACTCCTGGGACAGCAGGGTTTGCAGCCAGCCGATGTACACCGGCTGGTGCTGTACGGACCCAATCCCCGCTATCAGATGGCTCTGGCCCGCCAGCTGGGTTTCGACCTGTCCCAGGTGCAGGATAGCCTGTTTGCGGCAGTGGGCCTGGCTGGCTGCGCCGGACCGCTGCTCATGCTGGTGGGAGCGCTGGAGGAAGCCCGGCCGGGCCAGCTGATTCTTTTGGTGACTTTCGGGGAAGGGTGTGACGCCCTGTTGTTCCGGGTTACCGAGGCCATCGAAAAGTTCCGGCCCCGTCGGGGGCTGCGCGGCCACCTGGCTTCCCGGCGGGAGATTGGCTACCACACCTATTTGAAGTGGCGGCAGATTATTACCCAGGAATCGCCCCGCCGACCCGATCCCGGCCGGCCATCCGCACCGGGCATGTGGCGGGGAGGCAAACAAAAGCTGGCTTTTTACGGCAGCCGGTGCCAGGAGTGCGGCACACCGCAGTTTCCACCCCAGCGGGTGTGTGTGCACTGTCAGGCTGTGGATAAAATGGTGCCTTACCGCTTTCTGGATCGCCCGGCCAGTATTGTTACCTACACGGTGGATTATCTAACTTTCTCGCAGGATCCGCCGGCAGTATTTGCCGTGCTGGATTTTGAAGGGGGAGGTCGGATGATCTGTGAACTGACCGATTGCGATCCGGCAAAGTTGTTCATCGGGATGCCGGTAGAGATGACCTTCCGTAACTATTACCGGGCCGACGGCATTGCCAACTATTACTGGAAAGCCAGACCCAGGCGACAGGAGGTGCAGCAAGATGGCCGGCAGGGGAATTAAGGACCGCGTGGCCATTGTGGGGATGGGTTGTACCCGCTTTGGCGAACACTGGGACAAGAGTCTGGAGGACCTGATGGTGGAGGCGGCCTACGAGGCCTACGCCAGTGCCGGTGTGGAACCAGGGGACATTGAGGCCTACTGGTTTGGCACCTGCAATTCAGGTTTTTGCGGGATTACGCTCTCCGGTCCGCTGAAAATCCAGTACAAGCCGGTAACCCGGGTGGAAAACTTCTGCGCTACGGGCACCGATGCCTTCCGCAACGCCTGCTACGCCGTGGCCAGCGGAGCCTATGACATCGTGCTGGCCATTGGTGCGGAAAAGCTAAAGGATTCGGGATACAGCGGGCTGGTGATTCCCCATCTGCTGGACGACGGGATGAAGCCCAATTATTCCGCACCGGCTGCCTTTTCCCTGCTGGCACCGGCCTATTTCAAAAAATACGGCCTGGATGAAAAGCAGGGCAAGGAGGTGCTGGCCCGCATCGCCTGGAAAAACCATAAAAACGGCGCCTTGAACCCGCGGGCCCAGTTTCGTCAGGAAGTGAGCATGGAGCAGATCCTGAAGTCCCCTATTGTGGCGGCACCCCTGGGCATTATGGATTGTTCCGGGGTAGCTGATGGGGCGGCGGCAGCGGTAATTGTGCGGGCGGAAGATGCGCACAAATACACAGACAAGCCGATTTATGTCAAGGCTTTGTCCATTGCCTGCGGTCCGGGACACGGCAGCATGCACCAGGACTACGATTTCACCACCATCCGGGAAACCGTGCAGGCGGCCCGGGATGCCTACCAGCAGGCGGGTGTGACCGATCCGCGCCGTCAGATCAGCATGGCCGAAGTGCATGACTGCTTCACTCCTACCGAACTGGTCATTTATGAAGACCTGGGCTTCAGTGAGCGGGGGCAGGCCTGGCGCGACGTACTGGAGGGAGTGTTTGATCTGGGCGGGGCGCTGCCGGTCAACCCGGACGGCGGCCTGAAATCCTTCGGCCACCCCATTGGCGCCAGCGGGCTGCGCATGCTCTTTGAAATGTTCCTGCAGCTGCGGGGAGAGGCTGGACCGCGTCAGATCAAGGATCCGGTGCTGGGTTTGACTCATAATCTGGGGGGATTCCCCTGGCAGAGTGTGGCTTCAGTGTGCATTGTGGGCCGGGAGCTGGGATAAACCGCCATGTGGCTGGAAAGCAGGCAGACAATTTTCTGTTCGCGCCGGGGGATGATGGTGGAAATAACCGAACTGATTTACGGTCAGGGTACCCGCACCTGCCAGGTAGACCGGCAACCATTTCACTGGCAGTGCAGTGAACAGGCCGGTTGCCCGCTGGACGACTGTCCGCAGTATATCAGTTTTTTAGTGCCACCGGAGGGAGCAGAGGGATCGGGAAAGGAACAGGGTTTCTGACATTTTGCAGTGATGTGGCAGGAGGTGCTGGAGTATGGAACAAAAGGGGCTGGTGGGAAGTAAACTGCCGGCATTCACTTTCCAGGTGGAGAAGGTGAAAATTGGCGAATTTGCCCGGGCGGTGGGTGACACGAATCCGCTCTATCTGGACAGCGCGGCGGCCAGACAGGCCGGATACCGGGATGTGCTGGCTCCCCCCACCTTTGGTATTTGTGCCGACTTCTGGGGCAGTATGGACTTCATGTCCCTGTGCCAGTTTTTGCAGATGAACCCGGTACGGGTGCTGCACGGTGAACAGGAATTCATCTATCATGCTCCGGTTTGCGCCGGCGATCAGCTGACTGTGGAGACCGTGGTGGAGAGCGATACAGTAAAAAAATCCCTGCGCCTGGTTGTTTTGTGCAGCACATATGTCAACCAGTTTGGGGAAAGGGCGCTGGAAAGCCGCAAGCTGATTATTGAACGGCTTTGACCGGGACACAACTTTCGGGTGAGGTGAGAATTATGGCCGAGCTCAATCTGGCCGCGTTGCAGCCGGGTGATCCGCTGCCGCCGCTGAGCAAGCCGGCGGTCAGTGAAGTGCAGCTGGTGCGCTATGCCGGCGCTTCGGGCGACTTCAACCCGCTGCACTTTATGGACAGCGTGGGGAAAATGGCCGGATTCGACGGGGTAATTGCCCACGGTATGCTGATCATGGCTTTTGCCGGGCAGGCGCTGACGCAGTGGTTTGGTCCCGGCGCCTTGCGGCGGTTTAAAGTGCGTTTTGTGGGAGTTACCAAATCGGGCGATGTAATTACGGTACAGGGACAGATCGGTGAACGGCAGGAACAGGACGGCCGGCTGCAGCTGCAGTGCGTGTTGACTGCTGTCGGACAGGACGGACAGCCGCGCCTGCAAGGTGAATGTCTGGTGGATGTTCCACTGGATTGAAGTATGAAGATGGGAGGAATCAAGATATGGATCAGATGCTCAAGGATAAAGTAACGCTGATTACCGGCGCCGGCCGGGGCATCGGCCGGGCTACCGCTCTGCTTTTTGCCCGGGAGGGAGCCCGGCTGGTGCTCAGTGACATTGATCCGGTGCCGCTGGATGAGGTGGTGGCCGAGATCAGACAGCAGGGGGGTCAGGCCGTGGGGCTGGCCGGTGATGTGACTGATGCGGAGTTTCCCGCCCGGCTGGTGCAGGTGGCAGTGGATAACTTCGGTCCCTCCATAGACATTCTGGTCAACAATGCCGGCTACACCTGGGACGCAACCATTCACAAAATGACCGACCAGCAGTGGCAGGCCATGCTGGATGTGCACATCACCGCTCCCTTTCGCCTGATCCGGGCCGCCGCACCCTATATGCGCGATGTGGCCGCGCAGGAGAAGCAAACCACCGGACAGGCGCGGGCGCGCAAGATCATCAATATTTCCTCTATAGCCGGGCTGGACGGTAATTTCGGTCAGGCCAACTATTCCAGCGCCAAGGCGGCTGTGGTGGGTCTGACCAAAACCCTGGCCAAGGAGTGGGGACCCTACAATATTCTGGTCAACTGTGTCGCTTTTGGCTTTATTGAAACCAGGCTGACCCAGGCCAAGGAAAAAGGCGAGGTGCTCAAGCAGGGAGACAAAGAGGTAGCCATTGGGGTGCCGGAAAAAATCCGTCAGATGTTCAAGATGATGTGCCCGCTGGGCCGGGCGGCCACCCCCGAGGAAGCGGCAGCCAGCATTCTGCTGGTGGCATCGCCGCTGGCCGATTATATTACCGGTCAGGTGATTCGCGTTACCGGAGGCATTTGATGCCCCAAAGTCCATCCATTCCGGGGGCGCGTGAAGGGAAGGGGATGATCAGCCATGGCCCTGGATCTGTACAGCGGGGACTATCAGATTTTTCGCCAGGCTTGGCGCAAGTTTATTCAGACTGAAATATTGCCTTACTATGAGCAGTGGGAGAAACAGGGGTTGGTGCCTCGCCAGGTGTGGCGGCGGGCGGGCGAACAGGGCTTTCTGTGTCCCTGGTTGGAGGAAGAATACGGGGGCAGTGGTGCCGACTTTGGCTACTCGGTGATTATTGCCCAGGAACTGGCCCGGGCAGGCACCCATGTAATGTTTCCCCTGCACAGCGATATCGTAGTGCCCTACATTCATGCCTACGGCAACGCCGAGCAAAAGCGCCGCTGGCTGCCCGGCTGTGCCAGTGGGGAAATAATTGCCGCTGTGGCCATGACCGAACCCGATGCCGGATCGGATCTGGCGGCAATCAAAACCACGGCCGTCCGGCAGGGGGACCAGTATGTGATTAATGGCAGCAAGACCTTTATTTCGGGGGGCGAAAACTGCGATCTGGTGATTGTAGCCTGTAAAACCGCTCCCGGGGCGGCCAATGCCCGTGCCGGAATCAGTCTTCTGGTGGTGGAAAGCGGTACGCCGGGTTTCAGTCGGGGGCGGCGGCTGGAAAAAATGGGGCTGAAGAGCCAGGATACTACCGAGCTGTATTTTGACGACTGCCGGGTGCCGGTGGAAAATTTGTTGGGGCAGGAAAACCGGGGCTTTGTGTATTTAATGGAAAAGCTGCAGCAGGAACGGCTGGTGGCCGCTGTAGGCGCCCAGGCCCTGGCGGAGAAGATTTTGGAGCAGGTTCTGGAATACAGTAAAACCAGAAAGGCTTTCGGTCAGCCCATCGGCCGGCTGCAGCACAACAGCTTCAAACTGGCGGAAATGGCCACCGAGGTGGAACTGGGACGTGTTTTTGTGGAGCGGCTGGTGGAGGAACACATGGCTGGCCAGCGCATTGTCAAACGGGTATCCATGGCCAAGTA
Source organism: Desulfurispora sp. (assembly GCF_052744395.1). NCBI lineage: Bacteria > Bacillati > Bacillota > Clostridia > Eubacteriales > Desulfurisporaceae > Desulfurispora > Desulfurispora sp. The sequence goes on from NZ_JBRAJI010000002.1 coordinate 83,711, forward strand.
CTGGGTAGCCGAGATGCTCAACCGGGTGGCCTATCAGGCGGTGCAGCTGTACGGTGGCTACGGCTATATCGAAGAATATCCCATCTGCCGCGATTACCGGGATGCACGCATCCAGACCATTTTTGCCGGTACCAGCGAGATCATGAAACTGATTATTTCCCGGGAACTGGGCCTTTAGCCCGGTTCCCGGGATTCTATATGGGCTTGCAGCTTGCTCTGGAAGGTCACCACCGTTCCGGGCAGCATTCAATGGCTCTGGCCAGCAGTTCGGCTGTATGCAGGGCTTTTACCGGCAGGCCGGCGCGATCCATTCCGCCGCTCAGCTGCATTGTACAACCCGGGCAGTCACTGGCCACTGTACCGGCGCCGGTTTCACCAATCCACTGCAGCTTCTTGCGCAGCATGCCCGCCGATAGTTCGGGGTACTGCAGGGAGTAGGAGCCCCCAAAGCCGCAGCAGACATCAGCAAAGCGCATTTCGACCAGTTTGTAACCGGCAGCCTGGAGCAAACGGCGGGGAGCGTCCGATACTCCCAGCGTGCGTTTCAAATGACAGGATTCATGATAAGTTAGTTCTTCGCTGGCCGGCGGACAGGTACTTAGCAGCTGCTCTCCTCCGTGTTCCAGAATAAAGGAGCTGACATCGTAAACCCTGTTGGCCAGTGTGGCGGCTGTTCTGGCCAATTTGCCGTCATTGGCCAGCAGCTCGGGGTAGATCTTTTTCCAGGCTGCGGCGCAGGTGGGACAGGGGGTAATGATATACTGGGCCTTTGCATCAGCAAAAGCGGCGATGTTCTGCCGGGCGGTTTGGCGGAATGTGTCGGTGAATCCCGCTTCCCCTGCCGGATAGCCGCAGCAGGTTTGCTCCGCCGGGAACACCATTTCCATCTGCAGGGCGGCCAGTATCCGGGCGGTGGCCACGCCAATGCCGGGGTAGACGAAGTCCGTCAGGCATCCGGCAAAAAAAGCCACCCGGCTTCGGGTCTCGCCCCGGGGTCGGATCAGAAGGTTGGTTTGATCCCGTAGTGGTCTGTCGGCCAGGGCCGGCAGGCTTTTTTCTTTGGTCAGACCGGCCAGGAACAGGGGCAGGTGTCGCACCATGCCATCCTGGGTAAAGGGTTTCTGAGCGGCGGCCGCTGTACGTAACAAGCGGTGGAAAAGCTGCCGGTTGCCCAGCACTTTTCCCAGCAGCAATCGCTGCGCCGGGCCGGGTTTGTTCTGACTGAGGGTGCGCTGGCGCAATTTTTCCAACAGACCGCTGATATCTATCTGGCCCGGACAAAAATCCCGGCAGCGTCCGCACTGGATGCACAGCGTCTGCAATTGGGCAGCTTTTTCCCGGTTCTGCCCCAGGAAAGCAGTTAAAATGGTCCCGATGCCACCAGTATAAACATCGCCGAAAACATGCCCGCCAATCAATCGGTATACCGGGCAGACATTGAGACAGGAGGCGCAGCGGATACACTGCAGGGCTTCCTGGAAATCCGGGTCATCGCGCAGAGCGGTACGGCCGTTGTCCAGAAGAATTACATGGTATTCCTTGGATGTCTGGTGACCTTCCAGATCCACGGCGGGCACCGGCCCGGTGATCATGGTTACATAGCTGGTGATCTGCTGTCCGGTAGCACTGCGGGGCAGGGCCTCGATAATGGGCAGAGCGTCCTGAAAGCTTTCCACTAGTTTTTCCAGTCCTACCACGGCCACATGTATGGGAGGCAGAGTGGTGACCAGGCGGGCGTTGCCCTCGTTGGTCAAAAGCACCAGGGTGCCGGTTTCGGCAATGGCGATGTTGGCGCCGCTGATGCCCATGCCGGCGCTCAAAAATTGCTGGCGCAGGTTTTCCCGGGCCACTTTTACCAGGCGGGCGATGTCGGGCGGCAGCTCCTGCCCGGTGGCCCGGGAAAACACTTCGGCCACCTGCTGGCGGGTCATGTGGATGGCCGGCATGACCATGTGGGAGGGGCGCTGCTTACAGAGCTGGATAATCCATTCGCCCAGGTCGGTCTCGTGGACTGCAATACCTGCAGCCTGGAGGTGGTGGTTGAGGTGGATCTCCTCCGAGGCCATAGACTTGGATTTGACAACTGATTGGACGTTTTTTTCCCTGGCCAGGCGGATGATGTAGTCTACAGCGGCCTGGGCGTCCCGGGCCAGAAAGACCTTGCCGCCCCGCTCCTCCACCCGGGCGGCAAACTGTTTGGCCAGCTCATGCATATTTTTTGCCGCGCTGCCCTTGACAGCCTTTATTTTTTGGCGCAGGGCCTGAAAATCCCGGTTGGCGTAGGCTCTTTCCCTTGATTTAACATAATCATCGGCAAAATTGCCCAGAGCGGTATGCAAATTGGGATTACCCAGAGCGGTAGCAATATCTTTTTTCAGATAATCAACCATCTTGTTAGCCCCTTTCCCACCGATCAATAAATAAAATGATTAATCGTTCCGGCCCGTGTACGCCGATGGTAAGAACCCTTTCAATGTCGGCGGTGCGGCTGGGTCCGGAAACAAAGGCCAGGTATCCGGGTAGTTGCTCCGAGTTTCGGGCCAGATGGGTGAATACATCAACCAGGGATGGGACCAGCCCGCTGGTGGGTACCAGGGCCAGATGTATGGGAGGGAGGGTGGCGGCCAGACGGCTGTCAAGGGATGTGGCATTTTGCACCAGGGTGCCGGTGTCAGCGATGGCCAGATCGTAACAGGCCATGCCCAGATTAGCCCGGGCGGCCGCCTGGCGGTCGCAGGGGATCGTCAGTTCGGATATAGAGGCAGCAATTTGGCCTGTCATGGGATGGGAGTCGACCACTACTGCCGGCTGATTAAGTTCGGCGGTGAATTGCCGGCAAAAGGAAACGGCTTCCTGAGGGTCGGCGACACGGTTTACTTCGGCCGACAGAGCGGCAGCGGCCTGCTTGAACTGATCGTAGAGCTGTAGCATGGCTGATTTCTTCCTCTCTGCGCTGTCTTACTGCTCACAAAGGGGAACCTTGCCCGGAATGGATATGTGACCAGTAAGACTGATGGTCTTACCATGTATTATAACTGTATGTTGAATTTTCGTAAACATCTGATGGTAAGACCAAGGCAGATATTGGCGAAAAGCAGTCCGGCCAGTACATCGGTTACCCAGTGAATGCCCAGGTAGACAGTGGAAAAAACGATGGTCAGATTGACCGGGATCACCAGGGCCAGCAGGCGCTTTTCCCTAATGTGTGCCGCCACCAGAGTGACCGTGGTGGAAATAGAGGTGTGCAGGCTGGGAAAATTGTTATTCAGACCGCTGAAGAAGCGATAAGTGTGATTGAAGGCCGGATAGACCTGCTCAATGAGCAGCTTGACCTGGGGGTTGTAATACCAGGTCTCGTATACCGGCGTGAGCAGATAAAATGGCACTGCCAGCAGATAATTCGTTCCCACAGCGCAGAGCAGGAACAGGGCCAGCCCGGTCCGTTCGGTGAGCATTAAGTAAAGGTACACACCCAGGATCAGAGCCGGAAAAACAAAAATGTAAAAGAAGCTGAGTACACTGGTTAAGAAAGGATTGGCCAGGCTCTGTACCAGAGCCGGCAAATTTCCTTCTACAGCGGCAATCAGGCGGGTTAATTGCCAACCGGCGGGGAAAAATTGTTCAAACCAGGCTACCAGATAGTGCAATCCCAGGTTGTAAAGCATAAAGACCAGCAGCCAGAAGATAATTCGTAAAGGCCGGGGAAAGCTGCCCACATTGACGCTGGGCATGTTGATATTGTTGTAATGATAGCGCAGGTTTATGCTGCCGTTCAGGACGGGTATATTCCCGGCGCTGGCCAGTAGAAAGATCAATCCGCTGGTGAGCATAAAGGTGAGCAGCATAGTAAAAGGAGAGTGGTATATGAGCTGGCTGAGCTGCATAGGACTCGCTCCTTTTCGGCTATGTTATATAAACCGGAAACCGGGGCAATTTCCTGGTTTAGTACCGGCAGTGACATTGCCGGATATTATTATGGGCGGTTGCCCCTTTTTTTACCCAGCACAAAAAAGCCCGGTATATGCAGGTAGACTATACCGGGAAGTCAATGCTCCGTTGGCTGAATAACGATTTTCTATAACTACAGCATTGTTTGCTGTCGGGTTCGCCTCAGTGAACCGGCCCCTGGTCGGCACAGCAGGCACCGGGTGTACATTCTCCGGCATCTTTTTTTCCGGCACAGCAGCGCAGTTCATCATTGGCCGGTTTGCCCACCGCACTGGGGATAAAGGGTGCCGAGATCAGTTTTTGTACCTGATTGCTCTGACACTGCGGGCAGGTCTGTGGTGTATCGGACTGGCTGGTCAGCAGTAGTTTTTCAAAAACATGGTTACAGGACTGGCATTTGAATTCAAATATGGGCATGTAATCTGGCCTCCCTGTAGTTATACTGGTTTGATCGATATGGAAAATACAGGTATCAAATTTTTATTCATAATTATAGCACGCTTTGGTGAGCTTTACATTTAAAGCAGCTAAAAAAATTTTAAGAAGCAGAATGTCAGGCATTAAACCAAATAGTCAACCGCAGCGTCAATTACTTAAAAGATTATATGGCGGGTGACAGTAATTGGCGGATGTTGCCGTGGTGGAAAAGGCCAGGGCGGGAGACGAGGAAGCATTCACCCGGCTGGTGGAGGACTATTCGGCCAGCGTTTACCGCACTGCTTACATGATCCTGCGCGATCATGGAGCGGCGGAAGACGTGGTGCAGGAAGCCTTTATCATCTGTTACAGAAAGTTAGCCGGTTTTCAGGGCAGGGCTTCTTTTGCCACCTGGCTTTATAAAATAGTGGTCAATCTTTGCCGTGATAAAATGCGAAAAAATAAACGAGAGGTGGCTTTGCTGGAAAAGGTGGTGCAAAACGATACCTGGTCCGGTGATGAGGCCTGTACCGATCTGGATCTCAAGCTGGAACTCAAACAGGTGATTGATTCACTTAAACCCGAGCACAGGATTTTGCTGACGCTTTATTATGGTCTGGATATGAGCGTCAAACGGGTGGCCGAAGTGTTAAACCTGCCCGAGGGTACGGTCAAATCCAGGTTGAGCACGGCACGGGCCCTGGTAAAAGAACGTTTGGGAGAGATGCCTTATGCATTGTCATGACTTCAGGCGGCTGATTCAGGAGCAGCTTTCGGGCACACTGGACACTTCCCTGGAAAAAGATTTTCAGCAGCACCTGGAAAACTGTGCCAGCTGTGCCCGGGAGTGGCAGCACTGGTACCGGGCCGAGTTGCTGCTCCGGCAGGGGGTTAAAGAAATAATGGCGGAAATTCCCGTGCCCGGGGAACTGAGCCACCGGGTGCTGGTGGCCTGCCGGAATGTGCCTGCCGGGCAAGCGCCGCGCCAGCGCTCTAGCAGTTTCGCCGGCTGGGTTCCCTATGTGGCGGCGGCAGCTTTGCTCCTGGTGCTGGCTCTGGGCGGGAGTTATGATTGGTTGAAAAAGGAGCTGGTTACCGGTCCCCGGTTGGCCGCCGGACTGATGACCGCCCGAACGACCGGGTCTGAGCAGCAGGTGGACCTTTCCGCGCCGGTGGAAAAGTCATCTCTGACCGATGAAAAACTGGCCGGTCGCCGCCACCAGATCCGGGAGCAGGCGGCAGATGCAGCAATTGGCAGGGAGGAGGGCCGGGACGGCGGACCGGTTGTGGCGGCAGTAACCGGGGGCCCCCAACGGGAGCTGTCCGTTGCTTCCGGGGAGGTGGTGGCCCGAAAACTGCCGGCGGAGACCGGAACCTTCCGGTTGCCGGTGAACCAGGATGCCGGACAACAACCGGTCGCCCTGGCGGTGCAGGAGAAGGCTGTCGTGCAGCGTGGAGCGGTGGCGCGGCCGGTGCAGGCCCTGGCAGCGGCACCGGACCCGGAGGAAGTGGCCCGGCAGCAGGCGGCACCGGAAAGTGAGCAGGTTGGATCGACCGGGGTTCTGCCGGTACCGCTGCGCCAGGAGATTGGTAAGGGAGCCATATTTAAAGTATATCTGGTTCAGGACCAGACAGTTGTCTGGGGCAAACAAACTCTGGCGGCAGCCGGTGCAGCGCCGCTATCCCTGCACCGGGGGGACCAGTTGACTCCGGAGAGGGCCCGGGTATGGCAGTACAACCAGTACCGGGGGGTGCTTTGGGAACTGGATGATGGCTATACCGTGCTGAACTGGCAGCGGGGAGGATTTGTCTACAGTTTGGAAGGTACCCGTTTGGCTGACAGTCCGGGCGAACTGCTGGAGTTCTTCTGGCGGCAGGAGTAAGGATATGGTTAGTGGCCACCGCCTGGCGGTGGCCTTATTATTGTGCCGGGTAAATATTTATTGTGCCAAAGTATTGACTTGTCAGTCAATTTATTGCATGATTATTCTAAACATAGTACAGTGTTATATATTAATAAGTACTGGTAGGGAGTGGTTCAAGTGCAGTATAAATATCTTTTCCAGCCCATTCAAATCGGCCGCCTGGAACTGAAAAACCGCATTGTCATGCCGGCCATCCACCACGCCTATACGCCGGACGGGTTTGTCAACCCGCGCCTGGTGCGCTATTACGCTACCCGGGCGGCCGGGGGAGCGGGGTTGATCATTGTGGGGGGCTGTGCGATTGACCGGCTGGGGCCGGGGCCCATGATGATCAGCCTGCAGGACGACAAATTCATCCCCGGTTTAAGCGAGTTGACCGGGGCCGTTCACGCAGCCGGGGCGAAGATAGCCGCCCAGCTCTACCAGTCGGGACGCTATGCCCACTCCATGGTCATCGGCCAGCAGCCGGCGGCTCCTTCCGCCGTGGCTTCCCGCTTTACCGGGGAGACGCCGCGGGAAATGACCAGGGAAGATATTGCCGCCGTAATTGAGAGCTACGCCGCCGCGGCCGACCGGGCCAAACGGGCCGGTTTTGATGCGGTGGAGGTGATTGCCAGCGCCGGCTATTTGATTTGCCAGTTTTTATCCCCCCTGACCAACCTGCGCACCGATGAGTACGGGGGCTCCTGGGAAAACCGCTGCCGCTTCGGCATTGAAGTGGTACGGGCCATCAAGGAACGGGTGGGGGCCGACTACCCGCTGCTGGTGCGCATCAGTGGCAATGATTTCATGCCCGGCAGCAATACCAACAGGGAGGCGGCGGCCTTTGCCCGCGAGCTGGAAAAAGCGGGCGTGGACTGCATCAATGTCACGGGCGGCTGGCATGAGACCAGGGTGCCCCAGATTACCGGTGAGTTGCCGCCCGGCGGTTTTTCCTACCTGGCAGCCGGAGTGAAACGGGCGGTCTCCATACCGGTGATTGCCAGCAACCGCATCAACGATCCGCGTCTGGCCGAGCAGCTGTTGTGCATGGGAGTAGCCGACCTGGTGAACATGGGGCGTCCGTTGATTGCCGATCCCGATCTACCCCGCAAGGTGCAGGAGGGACGCGAGCGGGAAGTACGTAAGTGCATTGCCTGCAACCAGGGCTGCATGGACCGGGTTTTCAGCATGCGGGATGTACTTTGCGCGGTCAACGGTCTGGCCGGGCGAGAACACGAGCTGGAAGTCCGAAAGGCACAGGTAAGCAAAAATGTACTGGTCATTGGTGGTGGCCCGGCCGGCATGGAGGTGGCGGCGCTGGCTGCCGAGCGGGGACACCGGGTGACACTTTGGGAAAAGAGCCACCGCCTGGGCGGCCAGGTGCACTATGCAACCAAACCGCCGGGCAAGGCCGATTTCGCCAGCCTGATTGAGTACCAGTCCCACCGCCTGCAAAAAGCCGGGGTGGAAGTGGTTCTGAACAGGGCGGCCACAGTGGAGGATGTGCTGGCCGCCGCCCCCGATGTGGTGGTGGTAGCCACCGGTGCGCGGCCCATACCGGCACCTTTCCCGGTTGCGGAAGGTATCTGTGTGCACCAGGCCAACGATGTGCTGGACGGGGTGGCCTGCGCCGGCCGGCGGGTGGTTGTGGTAGGCGGCGGTGCCGTGGGCTGTGAAACGGCCATTTTCCTGGCCGAGCAGGGTACCATCAGTGCGGAGACGCTGAAGTTTTTGGTGGTGCACCAGGCCGAGGAGCCGGCTGTGCTGCAGCAGCTTTTGAACCAGAGTGTGCGGGAAGTGACCATTGTGGAAATGCTCAAAGGGATTGGACGGGATATCGGCCTGAGCACGCGCTGGGGAGTGATGAAACAGATCAAGCGCCTGGGTATCAAGGTGCTGGACCAGAGCAAAGTGGTGGGTGTGTCACTGGAAGGCGTATTGATAGAAACGCCCGAACAGCAGGTTACCCTGCCGGCCGACACTGTGGTGCTGGCCCTGGGGGCGCGGTCGGAAAACAGCCTTTATGAAGGCCTGCGGGGCCGGGTGCAGGAGCTTTACCTGATCGGGGATGCCGTCAAACCGCGCAAAATAACCGAGGCCATCGCAGAAGCCTGCGAACTGGGGATAAAGTTATAGTCCTGTGGATAAAATTGTTGATAATGTTGATAATTTCGCGCCCTGCAAGGTTTGACAAATTTCTATCTCCACGGCGCGACCTGTGGATAATGTCGAAAGACAGAATTTTGTGGTGATGCAGATGTCGCTGGCCTATGCTATTATGGGCTTGCTCAGCTACCGGCCCATGACGGGCTACAACTTGAAAGAGGTTTTCGACAACTCGGTCAACCACTTCTGGCATGCTCACCTGAGCCAGATTTACCGCGAACTGGCCAGGATGGAAGAGCAGGGGCTGGTGGTATCGCAGATTAAGCAGCAGGAGGGCAAGCCGGACCGGAAGGTTTACAGCCTGACGCCGGCCGGGGAGGAAAAGTTTCTGGCCTGGCTGCACAATTTTCCTCCCCGCCTGACCCTGCGTTACAATGACGAATTTTTGCTGCGCATATATTTTGCCGGACGTATGCCGGTGCGGGAGGTTCTTTACCAGTTAATCAGGTATCAAAAAGAAGTACAGGCCAAATTGGAAAATTTTCAGGCACTGATTGCGGTAGTAGAGAACTACAGTCGTTATGTTAATCGTCCGCAGGATAAGCTGTACTGGTTGATGACCCTGGAACTGGGCATTGAACTGATGCAAACCAATTTGCGCTGGGCCGGTCGAGCCATTGAAAAGCTGGAGAGTATGCTGGCTGATGAAAAAAGCGCCGGGAAGGAGTAGGATCATGTCGGAAAAGACTGTGCTGCTGGAAAAACAGGGGGCGGTGGCCCTGGTAACGCTGAATCGTCCGGCGGCTCTGAACTGCTTCAATGAAGAAATGTGGCAGGAAATGGAAAGAGTGTTGAGCGAGCTGGAGCAGGATCAGTCGGTGCGGGCAGTGGTGCTGAAAGCGGCAGGCGACAAGTTCAGCGCCGGGATTGACCTTTCCTTGCTGGGCAGGCTAGACTCGGACTTTATCTGGCGTAACCTGCCCCGCATGCAGCAGTTGAACAACCGCTGGGAAAATCTGTTGCAGCCGGTAATCGCGGCTGTGCAGGGGATCTGTTTTGGTGCGGGCACCGAACTGGTGCTGGCCTGTGATATTCGCCTGGCTTCCACCAGAGCGGTTTTCGGTATTCAGGAAGTGCAGTTCGGTCTCTCGCCCGACATGGGGGGCAGCCAGCGTTTGACGCGGGTAGTGGGGGCCAGCCAGGCCAAGCGGTTGATCCTGACCTGCGATACTATCGACGCCCGGGAAGCCCTGCGCATTGGCCTGGTGGACCTGGTCTACGAACCCGAGGAACTGCTGCCCGCGGCTCTGGCCATGGCCGAGAAGATTGCCTCCCGGCCGCCTCTGGCGGTGCGTTTTGCCAAGAAGGCCGTCAATGTCGCTCAGGAGAGCTCTTTGTATGCCGGTCTCCTGTTTGAGCAGGCCCAGTCCATCCACTGCCTGGGAACCCGCGATAAAAACGAAGCTGTGGCGGCTTTTTTTGAAAAGCGCTTGCCGGAATTTCAGGGAAAATAACAAATAATACCATGTGTATGTAATTGTGTGATTGACAAAAAACCCTGTTTGCTTATTTCAAGCAGGGTTTTTGTTTATTTGTCTAGAAAATATTGACAAAATTTATATTTCAAGTTAATATTAACATTCCAGAGGGCCATATTAATTTGTGCCGGGGAGGTGTAGAACCGTGCAAACCGAAAAGATGCTGGAGCTTTTGTCGGTGCTGCGCCATGACTTTTTAAATCACCTGCAGGTGATTTCCGGTCTCCTGCAGCTGAACAAACCGGAACGGGTGATGGACTACATCAGGGAAGTAAGCTCGCATATCGCCAGCCTGAGCAAGATTGTGCATCTGAAAAACAGCGAGGCGGCGGCGGCCATGCTGGTGGGCTGCCATGAGGCGGCCAAAGAACAGGTGGAACTGCACTTCCATGTCAAGACCGACCTGGCACAGATTGACTTGCCCGATGACCTGGTGGGTGAAGCGCTGCTCACAGCGGTGAGTGCAGCGGTAGCCTGTTTGGTCAAAGACCGGCTGTATGACCGTCATCTGGAAATTAACCTGTTGGAACACTCCCGCTGGTATGTCTGCCGGGTGGGTATTCCGGTGGACGAGGCGGCCTGTTTGAGCTGGTGGCAGGACAGGCTGGGTGTGCTGGATCAAAAGCTGCGCGCCCGGGGCGGCCGCGTTAAAGTGGTTTTTGCGTCCGGTGCTACCGAATTGGTGATCAATTTACCCCGGCGCCTTTCACATGCCGTGGGATAAAACAAGGCAAGCTATTGTAAAAAGAGCGGGAAGAGGATGACGTAATGTTTTACGATTATGCCAAAATTTATGTTAAGGGTGGCGATGGCGGCAACGGTTGCGTGGCCTTTCGCCGGGAAAAATACGTGCCCGACGGTGGACCCTGGGGTGGCGACGGCGGCCGGGGCGGCAGTGTGATTTTGCAGGCCGATGAGGGATTGCGCACCCTGGTGGATTTTCGCTATCAGCGCCACTATAAGGCCGGACGGGGTCAACACGGTATGGGTAAAAATATGCACGGTCGCGGTGCCGAGGATCTGGTGCTGCGGGTGCCCGTGGGCACTGTGGTGCGCGATGGGGATAGTGGTGCTGTACTGGGCGATCTGGTGGAGCATGGGCAGCGGCTGGTGGTGGCCCGGGGGGGGCGGGGAGGCCGGGGCAACGCCCGCTTTGTGACCCTGCAGAATAAAGCTCCGGCTTTTGCCGAAAAAGGTGAACCGGGACAGGAAAGGTGGCTGGAGCTGGAACTCAAGCTGCTGGCCGATGTGGGACTGGTGGGGTTTCCCAATGTGGGCAAGTCCACGCTCATTTCCCGCGTTTCGGCGGCTAAACCCAAAATCGCCAACTATCACTTCACCACTGTGGTACCCAACCTGGGCGTGGTGCGGGTGGACGAGGGTGATAGTTTTGTCATAGCCGATATTCCCGGCTTGATCGAGGGGGCGCACAGCGGGTCTGGTCTGGGCCACCAGTTTCTGCGCCATGTAGAACGCACCCGGATTCTGGTGCACGTTCTGGATATCGCCGGCTCAGAGGGGCGCGATCCATTGCAGGATTTTGCGATTATCAACCGGGAACTGGCCCTTTATGATCAGCGTCTGGCCTGCCGGCCCATGCTGGTGGCGGCGAACAAAACTGACCTGCCGGGAGCGGCAGAAAACCTGGAACGCCTGCAACAGGCGCTGGGAAATGATTATGAAATTTTCCCCGTATCGGCCGTCAGCGGGGAGGGGCTGCAGCCCCTTATTTATCGTTTGGCCGAAATGTTGCGCGATCTGCCGGCCATTCCTCCGGCAGAACCGGCCCCGCCGGAGGAGGAACGATATGTGGCCGAAGATCCCGGGCCCCGCTTTACGCTGCACCGGCAGGATGGGATCTTTTTTATTGGCGGTCGGGAGATCGAAAGGCATGTGGCCATGACCCAGGTGGAAAATGAAGCAGCTCTGGAACGCCTTTATTCCATCATGAAGCTGATGGGCATAGATCAGGCGCTGCAGGAGGCCGGAATCAAGGACGGGGACACGGTAGTCATTGGCAACTACAGTTTTGAATATGTAGCGGATTAACGACTGGGCAGGCGCGGCATTTGCCGCGCCTTTTGTTGCCCGGTGGTGGCTGTTTGCCTGGCACAAGGGTGCAGCGGCATGATCAGCCGGGCGATGACACTCTTCCGGAGTCCTTTTACAGCAGGGCCAGGTTGTTGCGATGTACGACTTCGTCGTAGTCTTTGTAACCCAGGATGCGTTCAATGTCGCCGGTTTTGTGGCCCATGATCAGCCGGACATCTTGAGAACTGTAGTTGACAATACCCCGGGCCAGTTCTTTGCCCTCCGGGTCGATAATGGATACGGTATTGCCCAGCTCGAACTCCCCCCGCACGGCAGTGATGCCCGAAGGGAGCAGGCTTTTGCCGCGTCGGGTGATGGCTTCCGCCGCGCCGGCATCCACGTGCAGCGCGCCCTGTACCGCCGAGCCGTAGGCGATCCAGCGCTTTTTGTTTTCCAGCCGGGAACAGGGCCAGAACACCGTGCCCACATTTTCGCCGGCAACAATGCGGCGCAGAACGTTGTCAGCGGCGGCGGCGGCCAGTACCATGGGCATGCCCGAATGCATGGCCAGACGGGCGGCCGATAGTTTGGTGATCATGCCTCCCGTGCCAAAACGGCTGCCCGTTCCGCCGGCCAGGCGTTCCAGTTCGGGTGTGATTTCGGTCACTTCGCCAATCAGGCGGGCATGCGGGTCGGTCTGGGGATGGGCCGTGTACAGGCCGTCAATATCAGACAGAATGATCAGTAGATCGGCGTCTACGGCACTGGCCACCATGGCGGCCAGGGTATCGTTGTCTCCCAGTTTGATTTCTTCAACAGCCACGGTATCGTTTTCGTTGATCACCGGGATGATGGCCAGGGATAGCATGGTATACAGGGTGTGGCGGGCGTTGAGAAAGCGGCTACGGTGGGTGAAATCCTCCCGGGTGAGCAGCACCTGCCCCACAGTAATGCCATATTCCGCAAAGAGCTTTTCGTAAAGGTGCATCAACAGCCCCTGGCCCACAGCGGCAGCGGCCTGTTTTTCCGGTATATTGCGGGGCCGGCGAGAAAAACCCAGGCGGCTGAGTCCCATGCCTACCGCTCCCGATGTAACCAGAATGACCTCCAAGCCCCGGTTGTGCAGGTCGGAAAGCTGGCGCACCAGCGCTTCCAGCCGGGTCAGGTTGGGTTTACCGGTGCTGTAGGTCAGAGAGGAAGAGCCGACTTTGACCACAATGCGGTGGGCGCTGGCCAGTTTGCTGCGGCAATCAATCATTTTGTCCACAAACCCCTTGTTGGTGATGATTTGTTTTACTAAATTATACCACGCCGGGACATATAAAAGCGATGTATACACGCCGGCGCGTGGATACATCGCTGTATGTTTTACACCTGGAAGCTGCTAACTGATTTTTCCATGGACTGTCCCATGGCGGCCAGTTCCTCGGCCAGGGCGGATACTTCTTCTACAGCGGCGCTCTGCTCCTGGCTGATCTGGGAAATGTTCTGGATGCTGGCTGACATCTGCTGGGTGGCGGCGGCCACATCCTGCATCTGTTCACCCAGGCCCTGGATCTTGCTGATTATGTTCAGGAAATAATCTCCCACCTGCTGGATGATGTGCTGCCCCTGCTGGAATTCCTGGCTGCTGCGGTTCATGATTTCCACGGAGCGTTCGGCCTGGGTCTGCAGATCATGGATCAGGCGGTAGATTTCACCGGTGGCCTGGGCCGATTGTTCGGCCAGCTGGCGCACCTCTTCCGCCACCACGGCAAAGCCCCGCCCCTGGTCGCCGGCCCGGGCCGCCTCGATGGCGGCGTTTAAAGCCAGCAGGTTGGTCTGGCCGGCAATATTTTTAATGATATCCACCACTCGGGTGATTTGCTGCGCCGCCTGACCCAGTTCTCCGATGGTCTGCAACGATTGGGCGGTGGTGTCATTCAGCAACTGCATCTGCCGGGTAATATTGTCAATGCCTTCCCGGCCCCGGGCGGCCAGTTGGGAAGTTTCGGCTGCCGCTGCGGCCACCTGACCGGCGTTGTGGGCAACCTGATCCACCGCTTTGCCCACTTGCTCGATGACGCCCGCTGTATCCTGGGCATGGGCGCTGGTTTGCTGGGCGGTGGCGGACAGGGTTTGTACCGCGGCCGCCAGCTGGGAGGCCATGTGGCTGATTTCCTGTACCAGTCCTTTTAAGCTGTTTTTCATCTGGTTGAAGGTTCTGGTCAGAGTGCCGGTTTCATCGGCACTGCGCACAGGTAGATCCGGCCCACTCAGGTCACCCGTGGCAATAGAACTGGCTTTCTGCTGCAGGGCCACCAGGGGCCGGGAAATGATCTCAGCCAACAGGAAGGAGAGCAGGAGGCCGATGAGCAGGGCCAGAGCTATGGCCACGCGGGTGGACAGGATGATCCTTTTCACCAGGGCGTTGTTCCGGGCCGTGGCCTCTTCCATGATGGCCTGCTGCTGCTGGCTGAGCTGGTTGCCGGCCTGTATAATGTTGTTAATTGTGCCTTTCTTGTTTATGGTAAAATCTATCACTGCCTGCATCCCGGTGGTTTGCTTCAGCTGCATGACCTGGTTGGCATAGTCCTGGTATTTGCTCAAGTTTTCCTGCATGCCGGCCACCAGTTTTTGCCCCTCTGTATCGGTAACCAGGGTGGCCAGCTCCCGGACATCGTGGGAAGATTTCTGCAGTGCCTGTTCGTACTTCTGCCGGTAATCGTCATAGCCGGTCAGCAGGTAGGAGCGCAGGTACAGGGCGCTGTACTCAAAGTCAGTCACTACGTTTTTGGCCAGCAGGGCAATGCGGGCCTGGGTCTGGACCAGGCGGGAATAGGAATCGTTAATCCGGCTGATCTGCATCTGGCTATATATACCGATGAGCAGGACGAAAAGCAGGATGGCGGCGGCCATCAACACCAGGCGGGTGCGCAATCTTTTAATCACAGGCGACCAGCTCCTTTGTAGTGATAAAGAATGAGAAAACTATCACATAAATTTAAACACATTACCTCTTAAAAAATACTACCATAGTTGGCTGGGTGGTGCCAATACCTGAATGGCAGAAAAAAGTACAGATACTTTTTATTTACTTGGCCGAGTAGAAGTGCTATCATAATTAATAAGGATATATTTTATCTCATATGTATATAAAGGCAGGAGTGAGTATATGTCCGGGGAAAGTATGATTCAAACCAGGAAACATACGTCTGGAAGGAACAATCTGCTGCTTGCTTATTTGTCAAAAATGAAAGGTGGAAAACTGCAATGCATGCCGGTGCCCTCCGGGCGGGAATTGCTGGTCACTGCAGCAGGCAGTCTGCTGGGCATTGGTTTGGTAACATGGCTGGCCTACCTGTACAGTTTACCTCTACTGGTACCATCCTTCGGGGCATCGGCGGTTTTGCTCTATGGGGCCTGTCATGTACCCATGGCTCAGCCCCGCAATGTGGTGGGTGGGCATGTCGTGTCGGGCCTGACCGGGGTGATGGTATCTGCTCTGCTGGGAACTTCCTGGGTGGCAATAACCATTGGAGTTAGTCTGGCCATTGTGCTGATGGCTTTGACCCGCACGTTACATCCTCCCGGTGGGGCGACAGCATTTATGGCCGTCAGCACCGGGCAGGGGTGGAAATTTGTGTTCATGCCGGTGGCCGTCGGGGTGCTGTGTCTGGTGCTGATGGCCATTCTGGTGAACAATATTTCTCCCGAGCGCCACTATCCCCAGTACTGGTATTAGTTGTTAGTATGATTTGATAGTTGAGCTGATTGCTTCTAGTGGTTCAGTTGCTGAAGGGATTGCAGAACGCTGGTCAGGTGGAAATGCATATTCTGGCGGGCCAGCTCTTCATCGCCGGCGAGAATAGCTTCCAGAACGGCAATGTGTTCTTTTATTGATTGCCTGATGCGTCCCGGAATAGCGTGGGTATATTCCCTGGCTTCAGTGAACAAGTCCAGCATGTTTTTCATCAGCCGAACCACAACCGGGTTGGCGGACAGTTCTGATACCAGCAAGTGGAATTGCTGGTCGGATTGGGCTTGCGCTTCGGCAATACGATCATGAGGCAGGTCGAGCAAAGCTCGATTTTGGGCAATAGCCTGCCTGATTTTATCCAGATCCGGTGCTTGTCGGCGCTGGGCCGCCCAGCCGGCAGCAGCAGTTTCCAGTACCAGGCGTACCTCAAAAAGGTGCTCAACGGTGTCCTGGTCGCCTACCAGCAGGTGGGATAAATGTTTGGCCAGTTTCTGACCATCGAGGTGGGACACAAAAATACCTATACCGTGCTTTACTTCCAGGATACCCTCTCCGGCCAGAGTTTTTACGGCGTCACGTACTACAGTCCGGCTGACGCCGAATTGTTCGGCCATTTCTCTTTCCGGTGGAAGGCGGTCACCGGGGCTGAGACGTCCGGTACGGATCAGTTCCTTGATATAACCTGCAACCTTGTTGCGCAGAGGTTCGTTATCGCCAATACGTGGAAACATGTTTATGCACTCCCCGGCCGTTTATTGTATTGATATGAGGTAACACCACAAGCCACATAAATAATACTAATGCTTTTTCTTTGAATTTTCAATATCCTGAAATTAGCCGCCCCAAAAATGGGGCCAGATTTCCACCCTGGCCGGAGGAGTGATAATATCTTCCAGAGATATTTTGCGCCCATCTGCTGTGATCAGGCCAATTTCCCGGTCATTTATGCCCAGAAATTTTATTAACTGTTTTGCCGGTGCAGGTTGCCATTCCGGGATAATCTGTCTGCCCCTTTTTTCGGGTGGGCAGCTGGAAAAACTGCTGCTCACATATACTTCCAACATAAACGAACACTCCCTGATTTCTGGTTTGCTCAGCAGGTGTGCACAATGATAGGGCCGGGGGCACTGGGCACCCCGGCCGTCTTTGGGGCAATGCTTCAGCTCTGGACAATGTTGATGAACTCTTCCAGCTCCAACCTGGTGAGAGTTTCCGGCGTGGGTTTTCCTTCCCTGTCCCAGCCCATAACCGCATAATATTCATCCAGCATGGTTTCCAAATTGATTGTCTGGTTCTGGCAGGGGCCTACCCGGGGAGATTCCTTGAGCATGCGCGGGGGCAGGGTATCATCCTTGCGTCCAAAACCTTCCCGGATGTTAAAAAGTTTTTCCAGGGTGATAATGCGGTCACCGATTTCCATGGCTTCCTGTTCACTGATCTTCCAACCGGTAATCGCTTGAATCATATCCAGCTGCATGCCTAGGCTCAAGGCAAAGCGCATGGAAGAGCACAGGCTCATGGAGTCAACAATGGCCATATAAGCCTGGGTTTCTTTGACCAGGGCTCCTTTTCCTTGTTCTGCAAAACGGTTGTTTTGAGCCAGCTCCACACCAAAAGTGGGCGCAAACATGTGGTGTGCCCCTTTGGTCGAAACAGCGTAAGTTAAACCCATCCCCTTGGCACCGCGCGGGTCATAAGCAGCAAAGCTCATCCCCTTGCTGTGCATGGCCAGTTCGGGTACGCCCAGTTTTTCGGCAGCGGTTTTTAATCCCTCGGCCAGCAGATCACCGATCCCTTCCCGCCGGCCAATCATTTCTACTAACTGGCAAAGAGCTTCGCCGTTACCAAAATTCAGCGCCAGCCCGCCAGTTTCTTGATCGGTAATAATACCCTTTTCATAACATTCCATGGCCAGGGCGATTGTACCACCGCAGGTAATGGTATCCATACCGTACTGGTCAATTAAGTCTACCGCACGCAAAATATATTCCCAGTCAAATACACAGGTATTTGTGGCTACCAGGGCCATGGTTTCAAATTCCGGACCTTCTATTTTAATGTTACCGTATTTTTCAGATTTAACCAGGCAGTTCTTGCCACACACAATGGGACAGGCAAAACAGGAAACATCGCCGAAAACATAATTCTTTCTCATTTCCGGGCCGGAGACCTGTACCGCCAGCGGTGAAGCGCCGTCCTGGAAGTTGCGCACCGCCAGGAAACCTAATTCGTTAATACCGTTCACCATCTCGCAGGTACCCTGTTCCTTGCGGGCATTGGCTTTGGGGTGCCTGGCCAGGATATCGTATACTTGTTGGGTCAGTTCGGTCAGAGCGGCCTGATTGGCTACCGATACAGTGTTCTTACCGCGTACGGCGATGGCCTTCAGGTTTTTGGAACCCATCACCGCTCCGCAGCCTCCCCGGCCAAATTCCCGGTGGTAATCATGCTGGATACAGGCAAAGCGGTTCAGGTTTTCACCTGCCGGTCCAATTACAGCCAGCTTGACGGAGTGGTCTTTCAGCTCGGCTCTCAGGGCATCTTCAGTAGCGTGGGTAAGTTTACCCCAGAGATGTTCGGCAGAGCGAAGCTCCACTTTATTGCCGTCAATCCACAGGTAACTTGGTTTTTCGGCTTTTCCCTCTATAATAATACCATCGTAGCCGGCAAATTTGAGTTCCGGTCCCAGTGATCCGCCGCACAGCGCAAAGGAGTATGTGCCTGTGAGCGGGGATTTAAATGTTACTGTTATTTTGTTGGCACCTGGAGCCATAGTTCCCTCAGCCGGGCCGGTCATAAAGATTAACTTATTGTCCGGACCCAGGGGATTGATGCCGGCGGCAACTTCATCAAGCAGCAGTTTGGCTGCCACTCCCCGGGCACCAATATATTTTTTGAAATAATCCACATTGGTGTCCTCGGTTGTGATAACACCGCTGGACAGGTTAACGCGCAAAATTTTACCGGTTAATCCTCCCATTTGGGGCATCGACATCGTGCATACTCCTCTCACAGAAATCTCATTTTATAAGAAGCCGGTTTTCAATTAAGTGACCGATGATGCATTACAACATTTTTTCCAGGGCCGGGCGGTGGGCATAGGCAATGTCTATATACTGAATAGCACCCATAGGGCATTTTTCTGCACACACTGGATTCCCCCCACAGGTGTCGCAAGTCAAGGCCTTGCGGGTTTGCGGGTGGAAGGAGATAGCTGCATTGGGGCAAGCCCGCAAACACTTGCGACAACCAATACATTTTTCGTAATCCACAATGATTCCCCCGGTCTGGCTGTCCTGTTGCAGGGCCTGTTTGGGGCAGGCGTCCAGGCAGGCCGGTTTGGCGCACTGGGCACAGGTTACAGGTTGGCACAGGTAGCGAGCATGATCCCGTAAAATTTTTACGCGGGAGTAAGCCGGATTGGCTACCTGTTCATGTCCAAGGGAGCACCAGAGTTCACAGATTCGGCATCCAGAACACTTGCTGGGATCGACAACCAAGGTTTTCATGATTCCACTCCTCTGGCCAAAAATATGAATTTTTTGTAAAGAAAACAAAAAGACCTGACATAAAAGTTTAAATACTTTTATCGTCAGGCCATATACAGCGGACGGTGCAACAGCTTGTAAAACAGTCAGCTTGTTCACCAGGCTGTAACGCTAACGTTACATATTAACTTTTTCAAATTACTACTCATTTCAAGTATAATTCAGTGTGCTGAAAACGTCAAGGTCATGCCAGCTGTTAACTTACTGGTGTTGTTCACTGGTAACTCTTTCTCTGTCCCGCAGCAGGCTGGGTATCAAGTAGATGCCTCCCAGGCCTACCAGAGTATAGATTATTCTGCTGAACCAAGATGATTGCCGCATTACTTCACCGCCGAACAGAGCTGTTACCAGGTCCCACTGAAACAGCCCGACCAGCAGCCAGTTGATGGCGCCAATAATCACCAGGGCCAGAGACAGTTTGTACAGCCAGGCCATGACAAATCACCTCCTTGTGGTAATAAAGGTAAATACTGCATATTTATTTATTGTCAAAAAAATCAAGTATTATACATGATGCAGCTATTTGTGTGTTGATTGTCAACAGAATTGACCCACTATGTGCAAATAAAATTGATCCACAG